>WLGA01000057.1 GCA_009703445.1 Actinomycetota bacterium
CCAGTAAAGAAGTAGCGATGCGTCTCAACCTGAGGGTTGCCCTGATTTTGCTAATCGGATTGGTCGCCGCCGGTGGGCTTTGGTCCGGACTTCAGGCTCCTGGCTCCGAAGGCGTCGATCGTGCTTCAAAAGCCTCGCTCAAGTCTGTAACTCTGGTTCTCGATTTCGGCGCTGACTCTGGTCGCCAGGTCAAAACGCTCAAAGTCGATAACTTGGAGAAAGATGCTTCCGGATGGGATGTCATCGTCAAGTCCGGAACCGTGGTGCGCGGCACAAGCCAATACCCAACCGGCTTCGTCTGCCGGCTCGATGGTTGGCCTTCCGAGGAGTCTCAAGACTGCGAGGACACCCCAGCCTTCACGGATGGCCACTGGGCCTACTTTGTAACGTCAAAAAAACTTGGCGACGGTTGGCTGCTGAGCGGTCAAGGGGCCGCTTCGCACATCTCGAGTTGCGGCGAATTTGAAGGCTGGAAATGGGTCGGGTCGGGCGAAGACGTCACCCCTCCCGCCGTTTTGCCCGCAGTCGGCGATTGCCAGCCATGAGAGCATTCAAAGCCAGCGATATCCACCCCTATTCGTGGTGGATTCTTGGGCTCTGCTTTGCAATAAGCGCCGCCGCAACGACACACATACTTGCCTTACTCGCGATTATCGCCGTTGTTATTGCGATAACAATAATCGCCCGAGAAACTGCACCCTGGTCAAAGTCGCTGGCCTTTTACTTAGTGACAGCACTCCTGGTAGTTGCTATCAGGGTGATTTTTCGAATCATTTTCAACTTCGACAGCGGCCTGAACGTTGCTTTTGCTCTGCCCGCGCTAAACATCTCCCTCGGCGACCTGGGCAGCGTTGAACTGTTTGGTCGAGTCAGCTGGGATGCACTGTCAGGCGCTCTTCGTGACGGTTTGAAGATGGCCGCGATCATCCTCAGCGTTGGGCTAGCCAATACCCTGGCTAACCCGCGACGGTTGCTAAAAAACACGCCCGGCGCTCTGTATGAAATCGCAAGTGCGTGGGTCATCGCAATCAACATGGCGCCGCAACTTATCGAAAGCGCGAAGCGAGTGAGAAAAGCTAGACTCCTGAGAGGTCGAAGCAGGAAACATAATCTTCTGAGCAGTTTGATCATCCCGGTTTTAGAAGACACGATCGAAAGATCTCTGGCTTTGGCAGCCTCGATGTCTGCGCGCGGTTTCGGTCGTCAGGGAGAACTGAACCCGAGACAACATTTCTTTAGTCGCCTGCTATCCGTCGTTGGTGTCCTATGCCTTGCGATTGGTTCGTATCTTTTGCTCACCATGTCGAGTCTTTGGATTCCTTTGACGACGATGGGTTTCGGCGTTTTTTCGGTATTGATCACCACCCGCATCGCTAGCCTTCGCCAGGTTCGCACCCGATTTCAGCCGGACGTCTGGACAGTGCGGGATTTCATCATCTGCACGGTTGGCTCAGCGATTGCAACTCTGTCACTTGGCGGGTTGATCTAATGCTGAGAATCAGAAATCTGACATTTACTTATAAACACCTCGATACGCCGGCCCTTAGAAACATAAATCTTGAAATCGAGGATGGAAAGTTCGTTCTGATCAAGGGGTCGACGGGCAGCGGTAAATCGACCCTACTGAAAGCGATCAATGGCCTGGTCCCTCACTTCACGGGAGGCAGGTTTGCCGGATCGATTGAAATCGACGGGCGCAATGTGACCCTGCTTCAACCACACGACATGGCCGAATACGTGGCCTATGTAAACCAGCAACCCGAAGCTGCATTTGCGACCGAAACTGTTGAACAGGAACTTGCATTTGGCCTAGAGCAACTTGGCTGGGCGCCCGACTCGATGGAAGGTCGAATCACAGCGCTTGCCGCAAACTTTGGCCTCTCAGAACTGATGAAATCTTCGCTCTCGGAGCTCTCGGGCGGTCAACAGCAGCGTGTTGCCATCGCCTCAGCTTTGGCAGCGGGTCAAAAACTTTTACTCATGGATGAGCCGACCTCGGCGCTTGACGCCGAGAGTGCAGAATCCTTGATTCAACTTTTGAGTGACCTAGCTAAACGGGATGGAATTACGGTTCTGATTGCCGAACACCGGCATGAGCGGCTACTCCTTTTTATAGACCTAGTGATTGCGCTCGAAAGCGATGGTTCGATCTCACTAGGAGGCGAGGCCTCTGCACCTTCTCTCCCATTGACCGCACGGGCTCATAAAAAGACCATGGGTGACGTTGTTCTCACCTGCCAAGGGCTTGGGAAAAGCTACCCCTCAGGTTTCTCGCTTCAGGCAATGGACCTTTCACTTTGCGCAAATCAGATTACCGGCGTGCTCGGTGACAATGGCAGCGGTAAGACGACCCTGCTCTGGGCAGTTTTGGAGGATGCCTGGAAGCAAGGCGCTGAAGTAGCCATGGTTCCTCAGAACGCCCAAGACCTCCTTTTCCTAAGTTCAGTCTCGGATGAACTAGCCGAAGCCGCTGAAGGGCTCTCTGCTGAAGCAAAGCGCCCAGCGAGCTATCTCGAGGAGATAGTTGGCCGCCTAGACCCGTTCAAGCACCCTCGTGATCTTTCCGCGGGTCAGCAACTAGCCCTAGTTTTGGCGATTCAGCTCGCATCAGGAGCCAAAACCTTGATCATGGATGAGCCAACGCGAGGTTTGGACGCACGCGCCAAGCAAGCCCTGGCGAGCACTCTGCACGATCTTCGCGAAAAGGGGCACGCAATATTGATCGCCACCCATGATCGCGACTTTCTCGAAAACGTTGCCGATCGTGTCATAGTTGTCGACCGAGGCGTTGCGACCGAAATAGGTGAACACAAGTGAGGGCCAAACTTTGGTCTGTAGCAACCATTTCAATCGCTGCCGTTGCTTCTATCACGATGTTTATTTGGCCACTCTTGATTTCGGGCTCGGATGTGAGCCAAGCATCGATAGCCCAAGCAGCTTTCATGTCGCTAATGCCTGTTCTTCTGCTGGTCATGCTGATTGAGTTCGGGTCAGGAAAAATCGACTCTCGGAGCCTGGCTCTTCTTGGACTATTAATCGCCTTGAATGCGGTGATTCGGCTGCTCGGGGCCGGAGTCTCGGGTATTGAGACCGTGTTTCTACTAATCATCCTTGGCGCTTACGTGTTCGGCCCGGGCTTTGGTTTCTTGTTGGGCACCGGATCCCTTTTTGTCTCGGCTATCTTGGGTGCCGGTGTCGGCCCATGGTTGCCTTTTCAAATGATGGCCGCCGGCTTAGTTGGCCTCGGTGCCGGCTTGGTTGGTAAATGGTCGACAAACGTAACCTTTGAGCGAGTGACACTAAGTGTTTACGCAGTCATTGCGAGCTTCTCGTATGGAGCGCTCATGACGATGTGGAACTGGCCATTTCTTGCCGGTGTCGGTTCGAGCCTTTCATACCGGCCGGGCGCAGCAATCATCGAGAATCTTCAGGCATTCCTTCGGTATGAAATCTTCACCGGTGGTTTGCTCTGGGATCTGGGCCGCGCCGTCACAACTGTCGTTTTAATCGCGTTAACAGGGAAAACCTTGTTGGCCACTCTTCGCAGAGCCGCCAACAAGGCCGAATTTGGACCGCTGGATTAGATTGCCTAGTCAAGTAACCCTAGACAAACTTGTCACTAAGATTAGTTCTAACCGATTGAAGCAAGGAGGAGCACCATGAAGATCACCGCGACCGCAGAGCGTCAGGCCGACGGATGGTTGATTGCGTGCCCTGAACTCGACAACTTCACCACCACCTCAAAGCGCCTAGACAAGGCGACGGAGCAGTTGAAGGCTCTTGCCGAGAAATCGACTGGCGAATCGCAGTGCGACATCGTCGTGAAGGTCGAAGCCGTTATGCCTGGCATCATTTGCGACATCGAAGCCGCTCAGTCAAAGATGCGTGACGCCACCCGCCTTCAAGAAGAGGCTTCAAACGAGATTCGTGACGTAGTTGGTCGCATGCGCGACGAGGGTCTCACAATGCGAGACATCGCGGTTTTGCTCGGTGTTACACCGCAGCGCGTTGCTCAGCTAGCGCCTTGCACAGACTCTGCACACTAAATAGTTCTTGCGCTAAACGCGCCAAGTTGGCAGACGCCAGCCGAATACAACAGCCATCAAACGCAAAACTGTGATTGCCAACGCGCTCACGCCGATAGCCCAGAAGGCCGGCCAGCCCAACAGGTTCAGCACTACGACAAGCCATCCCCCGGCAAAGGCGATAACCGCGTATGGCTGGTGGTCATTAAACGCCCGTGGAATCTCGTTTACGACAACGTCACGGAGCACCCCACCGAATACCGGCGTGATGACGCCCATGACGACTGCGATGATTGGGGACATCCCGGCTGTGATTGCAATCTGGGTTCCGCTCGCAGCAAAGATACCGAGCCCCAGAGCATCTGGCCACTGCATACTGCGTTCGGTCAGTTCGATGTGACGGGCACGCATGAAGAACAATGCGAAGGCGCACATCAAAAGGATTACCCAGATCCAGATCTCATTCTGAACCCAAAAGAATGGACGACGGTCAAGCAGGATGTCGCGAAGGGTTCCACCGCCAAATGCGGCGAGTGAGGTCACGATTGCCATTCCGACAATGTCAAGCTTCTTACGCGCGGCTTCGATCAACCCAGATAGGGCAAAAGCCAAGGTGCCGATGATTTCGAAAGCCTGCGTTCCGTAGCTAACTAGCCACTCGCCAAGGGTCTGATTCATAGGCTCAATTGTGCCAGAGGAACGACGCGACCTCCGCGACCAGGCAGCTGCTCGTTGAAGTTATCGTTCTGTTCCTCAACAACCGCCTGGGCGCTGACGACATGGCCGCCCCACTCGTACCCAGTCGTGGTGTGAGCATCAGCAATCAGAGTGACGTTGAAGCCCTTTGCGAGGGCGTCGTGCGAGGTGTGACGAATGCAGTTGTTGGTCTGAGCTCCACAAACTACCAGGTGGCCGACATTCAGCTTTTCTAGCGTCTCAGCCAGGTTGGTATCTTCGAATGAGCTGCGGAAAGTCTTGCGGACCATGTTTTCACCCTGCAGCGGAATCAATTCAGAGACGATTTGCCACTCATCCGAATCAATCACTAGTTCTTCATCCGAGTGCTGAACCCAGATCACTGGGACGTCTGCCTCGCGGGCTTTAGCAACAGCGGCTTCGATGTTGGAAATGACCTCATCGCGCTTATACGCGCCTTCGACTACGCCGTTCTGAACATCGACTACTAGAAGAGCCGAATTCTCGCGGACCGCAGGGATGGTCATTCGCCCGAAACAACCTTGACCGAAGCGCCGTATTCGTTGGCTTCAGGCTGGCTGTCCTTGGTTAGCTGAATTAGGAGCATGATGATTCCAGCAATCGGGATCAGGATAAAGAAGAAATAGTTGCCCGAGCGACCGACATCGTGCAGACGGCGCCAGGTAACAGCGAGTGACGGAACAATGGTGGCCAGTGACCAAAGGTTTGAAAGAGTCGAGCTCTGGTCCACTTCAAAATCACCCATCATCTCGCGATGCCCCGGCGCAATGATCGAGATTGCCGAACTTACTAGAACAGTGAACAAAACCGTGAACCAGAATTCGCTTCTGCGGGCGCGACCCTTGAAGGTGGCGTAGTTCTTGAAATAGCTCTTGATTGCATCGATAAATGACATGATCAGCTCCTTGCCATAACGATAACACCGCCCGCTGTCAGGCACCGGTTAAACAAAAAACCCACCATTTCTGGTGGGCTATTTGTTATGGGATGACTCGTTGGCTTGTTCCTTTCGGAACCGCCCTGAGTGGAGATGGGGGGAATTGAACCCCCGTCCAATACAGAGTTTCTAGCTCTTCTACGGGTGTAGCTTCAATAAGGTTCTACTCGGCCCCGGTGCTAGCTTGAAGCGACATAACCGACGGGCCCAGTCTTAGTTAAAGTCCCAAGAAGCCCTAAGGCATAACTTCTCAGCAAGATTTCTAAATGACGCTAGGGTCCAGGACGAAATCAAACCTGGTCTAACGGACTTCGGGGCTAGGGGCTATTAAGCAGCTAGGGCGAAGTCAGTGCGTGATGATTTAGCACTTATAGTTTGCAGCGGACATTTACGAGTTGACGCTACATTCTCGACCCGCTTCATCCAGTTACACATGCACTGTCGAAACCGATCATCCCCATATTTAGTTACCATCTCCCCGCAAACCTGACCTAAACGTTTGGGCTATGGTCTTTTGGGGTTGCTCTAAGGATACGTGATTCCAGAGACATTAGGCTGTGGGTTGCCTGTGAGTGCTCGCGAGAGGCGAATTACCAGTCTTTACCCTTAGTCGACATCGCACGATCTGCCTCGCGCTTATCAGTCTGTTCTTTCAAAGTCTGGCGCTTGTCATACTCGCGCTTACCGCGAGCAAGGGCAATCTCAACTTTGGCGCGGCCATCCTTGAAGTAAATGGAAAGCGGAACCAGAGTCAAACCAGACTCTTTGATCTTTCCCTGAAGCTTGTAAATTTCGTGGCCGTGAAGCAACATCTTGCGACGGCGACGGGCTGGATGGTTGTTCCAAGTCGCCTGCGTGTATTCAGGGATGTGAACGTTTTCGAGCCATGCTTCGCCATTTTCGATGCTGCCGAAACCGTCAATTAGAGACGCTCGACCGGCACGCAACGATTTAACTTCTGGTCCGGTGAGCACAAGGCCCGCTTCATAGACATCAAGAATGGTGTAATCGTGGCGCGCTTTTCGGTTGCTGGCAACAACTTTTTGGCCGCGTTCTTTAGGCATAAGGTTTCTATATTCGCAGGTAGCGGCGAATCGCGAAACCCGAAGCGATTGCCGAGAGCAATATTCCGGCACCAATCAAAGCCGGGGCTACAAGGAATCCGTCGGCCAAGGTCACGAAGCTGGTGAATGGGAGTTTGGTTGCCAGGTATCCCTGGACGAAGAACTGAACCACACTGAGCACCGCACCCGCGGCCAGGGCGCTACCAATCGTTGCCGCAACCACGCCCTCAAGGATGAATGGCAGCTGGATGTAGAAGTTACTTGCGCCGACCAATCGCATGATGCCGATCTC
>WLGA01000058.1 GCA_009703445.1 Actinomycetota bacterium
GAGCCGCTGGGCTAACCCGAGTTGTCCGAATGCCCAGATAAACTAGGGCGAGGCAACAGGAAAAGGACAAATTGGGCTTTTTAGAGAACTTCGAGAAGGGCTTGGAGCGCATCGTCAATGGCGCTTTCAGCAAGACCTTCAAATCTGAACTTCAGCCTGTCGAAATTGCCTCGGCCATCCGTGCCGAAATGGACTCAAAGGCAAGCATTCTGAGCCGCGACCGCATCCTGGCACCGAACACTTTTAGCGTTAGTTTGGCCACCCCAGACTTCAAGCGCATGGCCACTCTTGGAGACTCTCTGATCAACGAACTGACCGAGCTCACCACCCGTCACGCGGTGAAGCAGGGCTTCCAGTTCGGCGCGGCTCTGGCGATCAAGCTGATCGAAGACCAGACCCTCAACATGGGTCAGGTGACCGTCCGCTCGACCAGCCAAAACACCAAGGTTGAATGGATGCCGACCCTCGACGTTGCCGGCAAGCGCTTCTTGCTCAACAAGGCGCACACCTCGGTTGGCCGCGACGCTAGCGCCGACATTCAAATCGATGACAACGGCCTAAGCCGCAAGCACTTCGAAATCATCTGGGATGGCAAGAGCGCCGCTGTTCGCGACCTACGCAGCACCAACGGCACCACCGTAAACGGCAAGAAAATCGATGAAGTTGCCATCGCAGACAGCACCCTGATTCAGGCTGGTCGCAGCGACTTCACCTTCCGAGTGATTGCGAGAACCATCAGTGAGTGAGTTAGCGCTATTCATCGTTCGCCTCGGCTTCGTGGCAGTGCTGTGGATCTTCGTGTTCAGCATCATCTCGGTCATCCGTGCCGACCTATTCGGCCAAAAGGTAGTCAGCCGCGTCGCAGCAGCCAATGCGCCTGAGGTAGTTTCGGCCCCGGTTGGCAACACCGCTCCATTTGCCGGCACCCCTACTTTGGTCAGCGAACCAACCGGCAGCACGGCAACAAAACTTGTGATTATCGAAGGTGACAAGACCGGCCAGATGGTTCGTCTCGAGCGCCGCGAAATCACCCTCGGTCGCAGCCCTGATTCAGACCTGATTGTCGACGACGAGTATGCCTCGACCCACCACGCGAAGTTGATCTTGATCAATAACGACTGGTTGATTCAGGACCTGAATTCGACCAACGGAACATACCTGGATGGCAGCCGCGTTGGCACCCCAGCTGTGGTCAAGTTGAACACTCCAGTTCGAGTTGGCAAGACCGTTTTCGAGCTTCGAAGCTAGCCAAGACATGGCAATCAAGACCATCAGCTATGCGGCCTCCGATATCGGTCGCGTGCGTTCGAGCAACCAAGACTCTGGCTATGCCGGATACAACTTGTTCTTCGTTGCCGACGGCATGGGTGGTCACGCCGGCGGAGACATCGCCTCAGCCCTAGTCGCACAGCGAGTTGCCCAGGCAGATGCGGTTTATGAAAACGCCGAAAAAGCCGGTGAGGTCCTGAAGGAAACCATCTGGCAGGCAAACCACGTTCTGCGCGATGCCTGCCAGGAGCACCCTGAACTTTCGGGCATGGGAACCACCTTCTCGGGCATGGTCATCGTTGGCGACAAGGCCACCATTGCCCACATCGGCGACTCACGCATCTATCGCGCGCGCAACGGCGAGGTCAAGCAAATCACCGCTGACCACACCTTCGTTCAGCGCCTGGTCGACACCGGCCGCATCACCCCCGAAGAAGCCTTGGTTCACCCGCGCCGAAGCGTGCTGATGCGCGTGCTCGGCGACATGGAAGAGTTCCCAGAAGTCGACATCGAAACCTACGATGTATTGCCTGGCGACCGTTGGATGATGTGCTCGGATGGGCTCTCCGGCCCGGTTCCCGAGAGCGTCATGGATCGCCTGATGCTTTCGAAAATCGACTCGGATGAAGCCACCGAACTGCTGGTTGGCGAAGCCCTCGAGTTTGGTGCTCCCGACAACGTGACGGTGGTTGTTGTCGACATCGTCAACGCCAAGACTCAGACCGACTTCACCCCATCCGCGCGATTCGTTGGCTCAGGGGCCAACGACGTGGTTATCGCAGACCGCAAGGGCAGCCGAATCCTCAAGATTCTTAACCCGCTCAACCTGCCAGACATCATCCTGCGTCGCACCGAAGACCCAACTGACTATGTTCCTGAGTCTGACGAATACCTCGAGAAGATTCTGCGCGAGACCCGCACGAAGATTCGCTGGCGTCATGTTCGCCAGTGGGCGACCGTGGTTCTGCTGACCGCTGCTGTTTTGACCGGCGTGCTCGGTATTTATAACTGGAGCCAAGACCGTTACTACATCGCCGAGAAAGACGGCTACGTGACGATCTACAAGGGCATCCGCGAATCACTCGGTCCTTTGAAGTTCTCGGTGGTTTATAAGAACACTGGGCTCGCGATGGCCGACCTACCTGAATACCAGCGCTATCTCGTCGAACGATCGATCACTGCGACCGACCTCAAGGATGCCGACCGCATTCTGAAGGCATTGAGTCTGGCGGTGGGTTCAAAGTGAGTTTCACAAACCTGACCGACGCCATCCAACTGCCAAGAATCATCCGGGTGATTCCGCGCAACCGAAACATCGAGGCTTGGCTGTTGGCATTCGCAATCGGCCTATTTGCCTTCGAGTTGGCTCAGATTCAGCTTTCGGTTCTTGAAATTCTTCGCGGAGACTTCTGGCTCTACTTCTTGCCTTTTGCAGCAGCGTCGATTGCGATTCACTTCGTGCTGCGCATCCGGGCTAGCGAAGCCGACTCACTGATTTTGCCGATCGGCGTTGTGCTCAACGGCCTTGGCATCGCCGAGATTTATCGCCTCGACCTGCACACCGTCGCCGTGAACGGAACCGAGCTTTTTGCCGGCAAGCAGATCATCTGGACCTGCCTGGCCATCGCGGTTGCGGCCGTGGTTGTGATCTTCGTGCCGAGCAACCTGTTCTTGCGTCGCTACGTTTACGTCTCGATGTTTATCGGTGTTGCGCTATTGCTTTCACCAATGCTGCCGTTTATCGGCCGCACCATCAACGGTGCACGACTCTGGATCGGCATCGGCCCGCTGACCTTCCAGCCCGGCGAGCTAGCCAAGATTGCCCTGACCGTATTCTTCGCCGGATACCTGGTCACCCGACGCGATTCGCTGGCAATCGTCGGTCGCAAGGTGCTTGGCGTTCGCCTGCCGCGAGCGCGTGAACTCGGCCCAATCATTTCGATCTGGGTTGCCAGCCTCATGGTTCTGGTTTTGCAGCGCGACCTAGGAACCTCACTGCTTTACTTCGGTCTGTTCATCGTGATGATCTATGTCGCCACCGGCCGAGCCATCTATGTGGTGGTCGGTTTGAGCATGGCGATTTCTGGCGCTTTGGTTGCGAGCCGCGTTGCCGACTATGTCGCCAACCGCTTCAACGCCTGGCTAAACCCATTCGACCAGGCCAACTACGACGCCATCGGCGGAAGCTATCAGTTGGTTCAGGGCATCTTTGGCCTCTCCCACGGAAACCTGCTGGGTGCTGGCCTCGGCGGCGGTTTGCCACACCTAGTTCCCCTAGCCGAAAGCGACTTCATCATTGCTTCTCTAGGTGAAGAGCTTGGCTTGATTGGCATGTTCGCCATCCTTGGCCTTTACCTGCTTTTGGTTTCACGCGGTGTTCGCATTGCCTTCAACCACAACGACGATTTCTCGAAGCTGCTCGCCGTCGGTTTGTCATTCGTTATCGCTCTTCAGCTTTTCATCGTGATCGGCGGTGTGACCCGCGTGGTACCACTAACCGGTCTGACCACTCCGTTGCTTGCCGCCGGAGGTTCATCCTTGATCGCTAACTGGATCATCATCGGAGTGCTGTTGCGCATCTCCGACTCGATGGGCAGCGGGCCTCGAAACTTCGGGGCGGTGAACTAATGAATAAAGAACTTCGCCGAGTCAGCATCGTGATTTTCATGATGTTTCTGACGCTCTTTGTCGCGACCACGTCGATTCAGGTGCTTTCTGCAGAGACCCTGTCGCAAGACCAACGCAACGTGCGCTCGATCTATGACAGCTATAAAACTCAACGCGGTTCGATCCTGGTGGATGGCCAGCCGATTGCCTTCTCGAAGCCCTCGGATGACCTTTATCACTACCTGCGCACCTACACCGACCCTATGTATTCGGGTGTGACCGGCTTCTTCTCTAACTACCAGGGCGCAACCGGCCTCGAGTCGGCGATGAACTCATACTTGACCGGTCAGAACTCGGCGCAGTTCTTCGAGCAGATCAGCGCGCTGTTCTCTGGCAACCCGGTCACCGGCGCTTCGGTCGAGCTAACGATCGATCCTGCTGCTCAGAAGGCAGCCTGGGACGCCCTCGGCAAGATGACCGGCGCGGTTGTGGCTATCGACCCGAAGACCGGCAACATCCTGGCTCTGGTTTCTAAGCCTGGCTTCGACTCGAACCTGCTTGCCGTTCACAGCGGCGTCGACTCGACCAGAAACTACAACGAGCTGCTCAACGCGAAGACCGAACCGCTAAAGAATCGCGCCACCACCGAGCTGTTCGCTCCTGGTTCGGTGTTCAAGGTTTTGGTGGCCACCGCTGCGATCGAGAGCGGCAAGTACACGCCGGAAAGCACCCTGCCAAACCCGGTGAAGTTCAAGCTGCCTGGCACAAACACTTACGTGCAGAACTCGGGAGAAGGAAAGTGCGGTGGCAAGGCCACGGTTTCAATCGCCGACGCCCTGCGCTTCTCTTGCAACGTGCCAATGGCTCAGCTGGGCATTCTGCTCGGCCAAGACGTCATCCGAGCACAGGCCGAAAAGTTCGGCTTCGGCAAAAACATCAAGGTTCCACTTTCGGTCACGCCAAGCGTTTACCCAGAGGGCATGGATGACGCCCAGCTCGGCCTCTCCGCCTTCGGTCAGTTCGACGACCGCATGACAGTGATGCAGGTGGCGATGATGTCGGCCGCGGTGGCCAACAACGGTCTGCTCATGAAGCCGAACCTGATCGAGAACGTGCTGTCATCTAACTTGGCGGCGTTGAGCACACCTTCGCCTTCGCAGTTCGGCAAGACCATGAGCCCAGAAACTGCGGCAAAGGTTCGCGACATGATGGTCGGAGCCGTTGCCCGAGGTGTTAGTTCGAACGCATCGATCAAGGGCATCTCGGTGGCCGGCAAGACAGGCACGGCTCAGAACGGCGATGGCGAGCCATACACGCTGTGGTTCACCGGTTTTGCACCCGCCGACAACCCTCAGGTTGCCGTCGCGGTGGTAGTCGCAAATGGGGGTGGCCTTGGTCAGGCAGGTCGAGGAAACTCGCTGGCTGCACCGATTGCCAAGAAGGTTATGGAGGCGGTGTTGCGCAAGTGAAGCCCGAGGTAGACCAACTGTTTGGTGGTCGTTATAAGCTCATCAGCCGAATCGCAATCGGCGGTATGGGTGAGGTTTGGCTGGCCGAGGATGAAGTAATTCTTCGTCAGGTTGCCATCAAGATTTTGAAGCAAGAGTACATGGGTGACCCAAGCTTCATCGAGCGCTTCCGCATCGAAGCAAAGCACGCTGCCATGGTCAATCACGAGGGCATCGCCAACGTTTACGACTACGGCGAAGACTCGGGCTGGGCCTTCTTGGTCATGGAATACGTGCCCGGCGATTCGCTGGCCCGCATCCTTGAACGCGACAAAGTCTTGCCTGAGACCAAGGTCATGGACATCGTGGCTCAGACCGCGCGCGCCCTGTATGCAGCTCACGAAGCCGGTCTAGTTCACCGTGACGTGAAGCCTGGAAACCTCTTGATTACCCCCGAGGGACAGGTCAAGATCACCGACTTCGGCATCGCCCGCGTTGCCGACCAGGTTGGGTTGACAGCAACCGGCCAGGTGATGGGAACGGTTCAATACCTCTCCCCTGAGCAGGCAACCGGAAAACCGGCCACGCCTTCAACCGACATTTACTCGCTGGGCATCGTGGCCTATGAGTGCCTCGCCGGCAAGCGCCCGTTTGGTGGCGACTCACAGATGATTATCGCGATGGCGCAGATCAATGACATGCCTCCGGCCCTGCCGGTCGAGCTCGATGAGCGCGTACGCAAGTTGGTCATGTCTTGCCTGGCAAAGAAGGCCAGCGGTCGCCCAGAGAACGCATTGATTTTGGCCCAGCGCGCCGAAGCGCTTTTGCCGACTGCCCCGCGCTCACAGGCTGCAACCGAGCTGATTGAGCAGATCAAGCAGGTCACCGATCGCACCACCGAGATCGCCACCCTCACCGACACCGCGCCCCAGCCAACCCAGCCGATTGTCTGGCCATGGGTTGCCGTAATCGCGGTGCTCGGCCTAACAGCACTTTCGGTTGTCGTCGCCATCATCATCGGTTCGATGACCCCGGTTCCGTCACCGACCGTGACGGTAACCACCTCGAGTCAGCCATCCGTGACATCCTCTGGCGGCCCGACCGCTCCGACTCCGGTCACAGTTTTGCTCGCCGACATCCAAGGTAAGCCGATCTCCGAGGTGCTCACCGCCCTCACCGAGAAGGGGCTCGTTGCCGAGGCCATCCCAGGCACCAAGGTTGCACTCGATGACCCGAAGGACATGACGGTCTACGACGCATCACCACTGGGCAACATGCCTGAAGGTTCAAGCATCAAGGTCTATTACTACGTCGTCGATATGGGCGAGCCAGCCCCGACGCCTGAGGTAACCCAGTAATTCGCAAGCAATATCTCAGGCTCAATAAGTAGACTGAGAAGCCGGTCCACAAGACCGATTCACCAAGGAAAGTAGAGCATTCGTTGTCATCAAACCAGCGCGTAATTGCAGGCCGCTATGAGGTAGGAAACCTCATCGGTCGTGGTGGCATGGCCGATGTTTACGA
>WLGA01000059.1 GCA_009703445.1 Actinomycetota bacterium
CCAAGGTCACGTCATCAAGGATTACTTTTTCTCCATGCGCCGTGCGCGCCTTGATCATCTGGTAAATGAAATCAGCCATGAAAAATCATTCACTTTCGGTAGATTTACCTCAAGTTTAGCCTGAAGGGCCGGGTCAGGATTGAGGGGGCGCACCTGACCCGGCGGCTTTCATGATTGGCTACTTTTTCTTAGCGCCAACTAACTCTGGCTCGGATAGGAACTCTTCGTCTGAGTTATCCACATTTGCAACGCTTTGCGTTACCTCTGGATCAATTGGCTCGGTCTCTCGAACCAAAACAGTTCTCGTGTAGACAGCACTTCCCCAACTCAGATCATGACCAATTGCTTCTGCTTCGATCTCAACCGAGGTTCCGGCGCGTTCGCCGTTATCCCAGTCGCGAACGCGCAACTTGCCGGCCACGAGAATTCGGTCACCCTTCGAGACAGAGGTCGAAGCGTTTATCGCTAGCTGCCTGAAACCGGTAACGGTGAACCAGTTGGTTTCCCCATCGATCCACTTGTTTTGTGATCGATCAAACCTTCGCTGCGAAGAGGCAAGTCGAAACGAGGTGATCGGTAGGCCATCCTGAGTAACCAGATGGCGTGGTGTCGTCGCAACGAGCCCGGCGACGGAAATTTGTTCTGACATTAGTTGCCTTTCTCGAATCACCGTCTGGCGGTTGCCAAGCGGTGTTGATTCGAGTGTGGCCATTCAGATTCGGCGAGCGCCGACCCATCCTTGTTTCTGTGGAGGGATGGTTACTTTACGTAGCTGTGGAAAGCCTGGCGTACCTTGGCCATCTTTGGTGACACCACCGCGTTGCAGTAGCCTTGGTTTGGATTCTTGGCAAAGAAGTCTTGGTGATACTCCTCACCCATCCAGAAGGTTTCCGCCGGCACGATCTCGGTGACAAGTTCGCCATCCCAGTGGTCCTTGGCGCGTTCTAGTGCTGTTTCGAAGAGTTCGCGCTGTGATTCGTCGGCATAGAACATTGCGCCTCGATACTGGGTTCCAACATCGTTGCCCTGTCGGTTTAGCTGGCGCGGGTCGTGCAAGGTGAAGAAGATGTCGAGGATTACCTCTGCCGGGATGACTGTCTCGTCGAAAATGACGCGCGCTACCTCGGCGTGACCTGTGTTGCCATCGCATACGGCTTCATAGCCCGGGTTATCGATGTGACCACCCATGTAACCAACCTCTACGTCGGTTACCCCTTTGAACTGCATGTATGAGCTATCTAGGCACCAGAAACAGCCACCGGCGAGAACGAAACTTGTCATGCCTCTAGCCTAGGCTGGTGTCATGACCTACAAGGCTGATGACACTCGATACGCATCCATGAAATACCGACGCACCGGCAAGAGCGGATTGCTTCTCCCTGAGATTTCACTCGGCCTGTGGCACAACTTTGGTTCTGTCGACTCCATGCGCAATCAGAAGGCCATTCTGCGCCGCGCATTCGACCTAGGCATCACCCACTTCGACCTGGCCAATAACTACGGTCCTATTCCAGGGAGCGCCGAGGAGAACTTCGGCGTGCACTACAAGCGTGACTTCGAGCGTTACCGCGATGAGCTAATCATTTCGACTAAGGCGGGCTATCACATGTGGGATGGGCCTTATGGCGAGTGGGGCTCTCGCAAGAACCTCCTGTCATCGCTCGACCAGAGCCTAAAGCGAATGCAGCTTGATTATGTCGACATCTTCTACAGCCACCGCTTTGACCCAAACACTCCACTTGACGAGACCATGGGCGCTTTGGCTACAGCCGTGCACTCGGGTCGCGCACTTTACGCTGGAGTGTCCTCTTACGACGCTCACCAGACACGTGAAGCTAAGCGCATCCTGGCTGGGATGGGTGTTCCGCTGCTCATTCACCAGCCTCGCTATTCGATGTTTGATCGCACCCCCGAGCAGTCGCTGTTCGACACCTTGGGCATGGAGGGCATCGGTTCAATCGTGTTCTCTCCCCTCGCGCAGGGAATGCTTACCGACCGTTACCTCTCTGGTTCGGCGCCTAAGGGTTCGCGCGCGGCTCGCAACCACTTCCTTAAGACCACCCAGATTGACCCGACCTATCTAGAGCGAGCCAACGGGCTCAACAACATTGCTGCAGCGCGCGGCCAGAGCCTTGCCCAACTTGCGTTGACTTGGGTGCTTCGCCAACCAACCGTCACCTCGGCCTTGATTGGTGCAAGCAGCGTGAAGCAGCTCGAGCAGAACTATGCCGCTCTCAGCGCCCCGACTCTATCCGTGGATGAAATCCGCGCAATTGATGAGTTTGCGGTTCACGGCACCGGTCGCTAAATGACCCGGGTCCTGCACCGGAACCCCCTCCTTGGGGCAGCCATGATCATCACGGCTACTTTTCTGTTCGGCTTAAACGGCAGCACCGCAAAAACCATCATGCAAACTGGCGTGACAGCCGAGCAAATAACCCTGTTTAGATCGCTTTCGGCAGCATTGATTGCCGGCGTTTTTATGTTTGCCCGAAACCGCTCTTCATTCGCCGTAGCAAATAGGGAGTGGAAATGGTTGGCCGCCCTAGGTTTCGCCGGCGTGGGTCTCATGCAGTGGTCTTATGCCAACGCAGTTGCCAATCTGCCAGTGGGTGTTGCGCTTTTGATTCAGTACACGGCCATCATCCTCGTGCCAATCGCCGGGCTAATTCTTTTCAAGACACGTGTATCGAAGCGCCTGTGGCTTGGAGTTGCCCTGGTGCTGAGCGGACTGGTGGTTGTTTCGCAAATTTGGCAGTCAACCTTGAGTGCTATCGGGCTCGTTTACGGCGCAATCGCGGCGATTGCAACCACTATTTATTACATGATTGGTGAACACGTCCACAAGACCCGTGACGCCTTCTCAACCTTGTTCTACTCGATGCTCTTTTCGGCACTGATGTGGGTTGGCCTAAGCCGATTCTGGGAGTTTGATTTCACCCGCTTTACCGTGCCGCTCGATCTTGGTGGCAACCTTGCCGGAACAGTCATCCCTGCCTGGGTGCTTTTCGCATGGCTGGGCGTAATGGGTTCATTTGTTCCGCTCTATCTGACCTATGCCGCGCTTCCCCACTTGAGCGCCACCGGGGTTGGAATCTTCTCGACTACCGAAACAATCTTCGGTTTCCTTTTCGCTTACCTATGGCTAGGTGAGAAAATCGATGGATTACAAACGCTTGGCGGATTGTTAGTGATAGCGGGCATTGTGATTGCCCAGATCTCAAGGAGAAATGCAGCATGGCAACCATCGAACTAGGCGAAAAGACTTTCGGCGACACCGTAGTTTCTGACGGAATGGTCATCGTCGACTTCTGGGCTGAATGGTGTGGCCCGTGCCGCCAGTTCGCTCCTATTTTTGAGGAAGCCTCTACCAAGCACCCAGACATCGTTTTCGGCAAAGTTGACACCGAAGCCGAGAAGCAGCTGGCTGGCGATGCCGGAATCAGTTCTATCCCGACCCTGATGGTGTTCCGTGATGGCATCCTGCTGTACAACCGTGCCGGAGCCTTGCCTGGTGCGGCTCTTGAAGACCTTATTGCCAAGGTAAAAGAGCTAGACATGGATGAAATCCGCGCCGAAATTGCTAAGCAGGGCGAGGACATCGGCGACCTTTCTGAGACCGAGTAATGGCAAAAATCAGCAATAACTCGATGGCCATGGTGGCCACGGTTAGTTTGGTTGGGGTTTTCGCATCGGCGATTGGCTTCTTTAGCCCAGACACTTGCACTGTCGACCAGCTCGAAGGTTGGACCTCTTGTGCGGCAATTCACGAGCAAAGAATTCTGGGCAGTTGGGGCTTCCTGCTGCTATCGATAATCGGTTTCACGGTTTCGATAGTTCGCATGAAAAAATCGAAATAGACTCGTCGTGTGCACAAGCCCAATGACGCGACTGTAGCCCTTCGCGAGGGCATTTTTGAATACGCCCGCAAACGTCTCGAGTATGACCCAGCGCCCCTAGATGCACCTCAAACATTCGAGTTTCTGTCTGCCCAAGCGGGCCCTACCGTTACCGAAGAAGGCCTCGGCGGCCTCACCTCCTTGAAGCTCTTCGAGAACGTCTTGGCACCGGCCACGATCTCAACCGACCACCCGGGTTACCTCTCGTTCATCCCGTGCGCCCCTACCGAAGCCGCCAAGCTTTTCGACCTCGTAGTCTCTGCCTCGGCGATTTACGGCGGGTCTTGGATGGAAGGTGCCGGAGCGGTTTACGCCGAGAACGAGGTCCTTGCCTGGTTGGCGAAGGAAGCCGGTCTTCCAGACAGCGCAGGCGGCGTCTTTGTCCAGGGTGGAACACTGGGAAACCTGAGCGCATTGGTTGCTGCTCGCCATCGAGCTGCCCAGGCACTGAAAGTTATGGGCAAGCGGAAACCCGATTCTTGGAAATTCATCTGCAGCGCCGAGGCACACTCATCCTTGAAGGCGGCCGCTGCCGTCATGGATGTTGAAATCATAAAGGCAGAGGTCGGCGCTGATGGCCGGTTGCGCGGCGCGGCTGTTCAAGCTGCCCTAGATGCAGCGGGCGACGGCGTTTTCGCGATTGTTGCCACCGGAGGAACAACCAACTTTGGCATCGTCGATCGTCTTGATGAAATCGGCGCAATCGCCAACGCAAACGACATCTGGTTCCACGTCGATGGAGCCTATGGCCTAGCCGGCATCCTGGCCGATGTTTCCAAGCCGCTCTTCGCTGGCCTGGAGCTTGCGGACAGCTTTATCGTTGACCCGCACAAGTGGCTGTTTGCGCCATTCGATGCGTGCGCGCTGATTTATCGCAACCCTGAAAATGGCCGTGATGCTCACACTCAGCATGGTGAGTACCTTGAGACTCTCACCGAATCAGGTGACTGGAACCCGAGCGATTACGCCTACAACCTGACTCGTCGACCTCGAGGCTTGCCTTTGTGGTTCTCGTTGGCAACTCATGGCGTTGGCGCTTACCGCAAGGCGGTTGAGCATAACGTGCTGTTGGCTAGGGAGATCGCCGATGAAATCAACCGCCGCCCGGGGTTTAGCTTGGTGCGAGAACCAGAACTTTCCGTCGTGGTCTTCACCCGCGATGGTTGGACCATCGATGACTACAACTCCTGGTCTGATCGCCTTCTTCAGAATGGCATCGCATTCGTAGTGCCGAGCTCTCATCGAGGCGAGCCAAACACTCGGTTTGCGATCGTAAACCCGGAAACCACATTTGAACTATTGACCCAGATCCTAGATTCAATGGAGACAAAATGACCTTCAAGGTGACAATCGCCGATGCAGCTGCACCGCTTTCACGCGCGAAGAATTCCGTGCGCAAACCACTTCGCGTGGGTTTGGTTCAAACCAAGTGGCATGCCGACGCCGCCGAGCACGAAGCCGTGTTGCTTGATGGAATTCGCCTGGCTGCACAAAACGGCGCAGAGATTGTCTTCTTGCCTGAACTAACCCTCAGCCGTTACATGGCAGACACCCTGCCAACCGGCACCCCAAATGCCCTGGCCGAGCAACTAGACGGCGGACCAACCCACGTTTTGGCTGCCAAAGCTGCCGCCGAAAACGACGTGTACGTGCACATTTCCCTGTATGAACATGAAAATAGCGCGGATGGCCGCGGCCTGAACTGCGCGATTATTGTTGCCCCGACTGGCGAAATCATTGCTCGCACTCCCAAACTGCACATTCCCGTGACGGCTGGCTATTACGAAGACCAATACTTCGCCCCTGGGCCAGCCGATGGCGAGCCATACCCGGTTTATGAAGTCGAATTTGCCGAAACCACAGCCAACATTGGGTTGCCGACCTGCTGGGATGAGTGGTTCCCGGAGGTTACCCGCAACTACAGCCTTCGCGGTGCCGAGGTATTGGCCTATCCGACTGCAATCGGTTCTGAACCAGATCACCCAGACTTCGACACCGAGCCGCTTTGGCGCCAGGTCATCGTCGGCAACGGCATCGCCAATGGAACCTTTATGGTGGTCCCAAACCGCTATGGCAACGAGGGCTCGATCACTTTCTACGGCAGCAGTTTTATTAGTGACCCATACGGGCGAATTTTGGCGCGCTCGGGCCGAGATGGCGACGAGGTTCTGGTCGCCGACCTAGATCTCGACCAGCGCCGTGACTGGCTAGACCTGTTCCCGTTCCTGGCAACCCGACGCCCTGACACCTATGACATGCTTACCGAGGCGGTTGTGAACCCGAGAACCGAATCTGGTGATGGCCTCGAAGGCGGCATAGCCGGAGTCAGTTACTAGTGTCGAACTGGTCGATGCCCGCCGAATGGGCAAAACATGAGCGAACCTGGATGGCCTGGCCATCCAGTGGCTACACCCTCGGCGAAACCGAAGCCGATGCGATGGAGGCTCGCGAGACTTGGGCCGCGGTAGCCAATGCAATCGTGAGATTTGAGCCGGTATCGATGCTCTGCGAATCCGACGATCTGGAAATCGCACGAGCCTTTCTAGACCCAAGCGTTGAACTGCTCCCAGCCGAATTGAATGATGCCTGGATGCGTGACATCGGGCCCACCTTCGTGAAAGACAACGCTGGCAATCTCGCCGGTGTGAACTGGATTTTCAACGGTTGGGGTGCTCAGCACTGGGCAACCTGGGACAAAGATTCAATGGTTGCTGAGGCCATAGATACTGTGATTGGCGTTTCAACGCTTGACTCCCCCTTGATCAACGAAGGCGGAGGTCTGCACGTCAATGGCGCTGGATTGGTTCTACTAACCGAAACCGTTCAGCTCGGCGAGGGGCGCAACTCATCCTGGACTAAAGAGGATGTCGAAGCTGAGATTCACTCGAAACTCGGAACACAGGAAGCAATCTGGTTGAAGCGTGG
>WLGA01000006.1 GCA_009703445.1 Actinomycetota bacterium
GAACCGCCTAGGCACTCGGCAACGTCATCACCAGTAAGTTCGACGTGAACGCCGCCAGGGAAGGTTCCCGCAGCTTTGTGTACCTCAAAGAAGCCGCGAACTTCATCCATGACATCATCGAAACGACGAGACTTGTAACCGTTCTTGGTGGTGATTCCGTTACCGTGCATTGGGTCGGTGATCCAAAGCGGGTTTGCCTCGGAGTCGCGAACTGCCTCAACTAACTTAGGAAGCTCCTCGCGAATCTTGCCGGCGCCCATACGAGTGATGAAAGTCAGGCGACCTGGCTCACGGTTCGGGTCAAGCTTTTCGATAAGCTCAACGACGTCTTCCACCTGAGTGGTCGGCCCAAGCTTCACGCCGATTGGGTTACGAACGCGAGACAAGTAGTCAACGTGTGCGTGATCCATCTGACGGGTGCGCTCGCCAATCCAAATGAAGTGACCAGAGGTCAAGTATGGGTTGCCGGTGCGTGAGTCGATGCGGGTCAGAGGTCGCTCGTAGTCCATCAGCAGACCCTCGTGACTTACGTAGAACTCGGTGGTGCGGAGTTCGTTGAAGTCGGCGCCGCAGGCTGCCATGAACTTGATCGCACGGTCGATTTCTTGAGCCAAAGACTGGTAACGCGCATTGGCCGGGTTATCGGCGAAACCGCGGTTCCACTCGTGAACTGAGCGAAGGTCGGCGAACCCACCCTGGGTGAATGCGCGAATCAGGTTCAAGGTTGAAGCGCTCGTGTGGTACGCCTTCAACATGCGGCTCGGGTCCGGAATGCGGGCCTCTTCGGTGAAGTCGTATCCGTTAACGATGTCGCCGCGGTAGGCCGGCAAGGTTACGTCACCGCGAGTTTCCGAGTCACTCGAGCGAGGCTTGGCAAACTGCCCAGCCATGCGGCCCATCTTGATTACGGGCATTGATGCGCCGTAGGTCAAGACCACTGCCATCTGAAGCAAAGTCTTTACTCGGTTACGAATTCGGTCGGCAGTTGCATCGGCAAAAGTCTCAGCGCAGTCGCCACCCTGAAGCAAGAATGCCTTGCCAGATGCGGCCTCGGCCAATCGGGCACGAAGGATGTCTACCTCACCGGCGAAAACTAGTGGCGGCTGAATTGCGAGCTCGGCGCGAACTGCGGCAACCTTCTCGGCGTCTGGCCAGGTCGGCTGCTGCTTTGCAGGAAGGTTCAAATAGTTGTCGAGCCCGGCGATAACCTGCGGGTCAGCGTTAACTACTGGTTCATTCATTGTGATTTCCTACCTGACTCCCCTAGCGCGCTAGGCGAGCTCGCTTTTCTTTTACCGACGATGCGTATGCATCCACGTATTCCTGGCCGCTCAACTGCTTGAGCTCGTACATGATCTCGTCTGTCACGGCGCGCAGAACGATTCGGTCGCCCTCCATGCCATCGAAACGAGAGAAATCTAGAGGTTCGCCAACCACAATTCCGATTCGGCGAATCTTGGGCATTTTCTGGCCAATTGGCTGCACCTTCTCGGTGTCGATCATCGCAACTGGGATGACTGGAACCTTGGCCTCAAGAACCATGCGGGCTATTCCAGTGCGACCACGGTACAGGCGGCCATCCGGGCTTCTAGTGCCCTCCGGGTAGATTCCTAGAACTTGCCCCTGCGAAAGAACACCAAGGCCGGTGTTTAGTGAAGCCTCAGAGGCCTTGCCGCCGGAACGATCGATTGGTAGCTGGCCCGTGGCTTTGAAAAACCAACGAGTGAGCGCACCCTTCAACCCTTTGCCGGTGAAGTATTCACTCTTGGCCAGGAAAACGACCGGGCGACGGCTCATCAGGGGCAAAAAAATGGAGTCTGAAAACGAAAGGTGATTACTCGCGAGGATCGCGGCGCCAGTGCCCGGAATGTTCTCGATGCCACGGACCCACGGTCGGAAAAGCACGCGAAGCAGAGGGCCGAGGACGAAGGTCTTCAGAATAAAGTAAGCCACTTCGCCTCCCTCAGGTTGATTTGACTCGAAGTAATAGTTTATCGGTCGCGGAAAGCGACCCGAACTAGGTCTGCGGCCCCGACAACACCGGCATCATTGACGAATTCTGCGGCGGTGATCTTCAATTCTGGGCGGAATCCTTGAGCAGGCAAGTGCGCGAGGTAGGCCTCGCGAATCGGGTCCAGAAGAAGATCTCCGGCGGCACTGACTCCACCGCCGATGACAACCACCTCTGGGTCAAGAACTGCAACCAGGCTGCCGATGGCCTGACCTAGCCATGATCCAAGTTCGCGCAAAACTCGAAGCGCCCCTGGGTCATTTTCAAGGATGGCCTTGTACACCTCTAGGCCGGTTAGTTGGCCGGCCTCGGCTTCAATCTCTCGCAAACGCTTACCTTCAGGTTCGCCGGATGCGGCCAATGCCTTCGCAGCACGCAACAGCGCCGAGCCCGATGCATACGACTCCAAACATCCGTGTTGTCCGCAGCCGCACAGCAAGCCATCAGGTACCACGCGGATGTGACCGAGTTCACCCGCGATGCCGAAACCACCTCGGAGCATGTGGGAATCGGCAATGACAGCTCCGCCTACACCGGTTCCAATGGTCAACATGATCATGTGCTTGTAGCCCCGACCAGCCCCGTAGCGGTACTCCGCCCAAGCCGCAGCATTGGCGTCATTTTCGATGATGACTGGGATGTCCAGCTTGGCCTCGAGCTTTGCCTTGAACGGCTCGTTTCGCCAGCTGATGTTTGGCGCATAAATGATTGTCGACTGGTCGGCGTCGATGAAGCCAGCTGCGGCAACGCCGGCACCAATCACTTCGTGGTTCGCGGAGAGGCGCTGAATCAAACCAACCACCGCATCCACCATTGCGGCTGGGTCGCCGGCTGGAGATGGGACTCTTTCTTCAAGAATGATTGCACCCTGCGCGTCTACCAAGGCGCCGGCAATTTTAGTTCCACCGATGTCGATTCCGATTGCGTGCATGCCCTACCTTTGGCTCAAAAAACTTGCTTTCGCTAGACAAAGTTTATCTGTCTCGGACCGCTAGAGTTGTGGAAACGAAGTTTGCCAAGGAGTGACAATGAAGTCTTACGACATCGCGCCATTGATCGTGTCTGCCGAAAACGAGAACATCACCGACCTCCTCGAAGCACGAGTTGCGAAAACCCCTCAGCTGCCACTTTTTTCGATCGACTCCGGTAACGGCGCATGGAGTGATCTGAGCGGCAAAGATTTCCGAACCAAGGTAATCGCGCTGGCCAAGGGGCTTGTGGCCGCCGGAATCCAGCCTGGTCAAGCGGTGGCAATTATGAGCCGCACCCGTTTCGAGTGGACACTTATTGATTTCGCCATTTGGTACGCAGGCGCTGTATCCGTGCCTATCTACGAAAGCTCTGCCCCAGCCCAGATGGAGTGGATTCTCTCCGACTCTGACGCCGTCGCTCTTTTCGTTGAAAACGACGAGCACCTCAGCCGCTTTGAAGAAATCAAGGCGGGCGCTCCCCTAATTCGCAACGTCTGGAAGATCGAATCGGATGCACTTGACCAGCTTGTTAAAGTTGGCCGAGACGTCGGTGATGATGTAATCGAAACCAAGCGCAAATCTTCAAAGCTTCGTGATCTGGCAACCATCATCTACACCTCAGGAACCACCGGGCAGCCAAAGGGATGCGAGTTGACCCACCGTGGCTTTGTCGAACTTAGCAAAAACGCAACCCTAGAGCTTCCTACCGTGGTTGCCGAGGGTGCGAGCACACTGTTGTTCTTGCCACTGGCGCACGTGTTTGCTCGTTTTATCGAAGTTCTCTGCGTTCACGGCGGCGTAAAAGTTGGCCACCAGCCAGACTCAAAGAATGTCGGCCCGGCGATGGTCTCATTCCACCCGACTTTCCTTCTCGCTGTGCCACGGGTTTTTGAGAAGGTCTATAACTCAGCCGAACAGAAGGCAGAAGCTGGTGGCAAGGGCAAGATCTTCCGCACCGCCGCTTACGCTGCGATCGCTTATTCTCGCGCCCTAGACACCCCACAAGGGCCAACCCTGGCGCAGAAACTACGGCACAAGCTCTTCGATGCGTTGGTTTATAAGAAGCTTCGCGCTGCCATGGGTGGTCAGGTGAAGTATGCAGTCTCCGGTGGAGCTCCACTGGGCGCTCGACTCGGTCACTTCTTCCGAGCCATCGGTTTGATTGTGCTCGAGGGGTACGGCCTGACTGAAACCACAGCGCCAGCCATGATTGGCCGCCCTGACTCGCTAAAGATTGGCAAGGTCGGTCGCGTTCTTCCCGGCACCGGAATCAAAATTGCTGAAGACGGAGAGATCTGGCTTCGAGGAAACAATATTCTTCGCGGATACTGGCGTAACCCGACCGCTACTCAGGCCACGATGGAAGGCGAATGGTTCAAGACCGGCGACATCGGTGAACTAGACGAGGATGGCTTCTTGAGCATCACCGGTCGCAAGAAAGAGTTGCTAGTTACCGCCGGCGGAAAGAACGTCGCTCCTGCACCACTAGAAGACCCGATTCGCGCGGTGCCAATTGTTGGTCAAGCGGTAGTTATTGGAGACAAGCGCCCATTCGTCGCTGCGATCATTTCGCTCGACCCTGAGATGCTGCCAATATGGCTGGCAAATAATGGTGCTGACAAAGAAATGACCTTAACGCAGGCTGCCAAGTCGCCGATTGTGCTCGCTGAAATTCAGAAGGCAATCGATCGGGTGAATAAAAATGTCTCTCGGGCAGAATCTATTCGCAAGTTTGTCGTTATTGACCAAGAACTCACCGAAGAATCTGGCCACCTGACACCATCATTGAAGATCAAGCGCGAGGCTGTGTTGCGTGATTTTGCGCCAGCTATTGCCGAGCTGTACGGTTCTGCTCCCGACACTTCAGAGATCGTTTAGTTCAAAAACCAGTCTGTGTCACGCAGGTTTTTCATGGCCTGCTTGCGCTCGTCGCCTTCTAATCGGCCAAGGTAAACGACTCCATCCAGGTGGTCACACTCGTGTTGGATTGCCTGAGCCATCAACCCGCTTCCAGAGACTTCTACCTGGTTTCCGTCAAGGTCAATTCCAACCGCACGCGCGGTCTCGTACCTAGGCGTCTTGTGCCACAGTCCGGGCACTGACAAACATCCTTCATCAACAAGAACCTTGTCTCCACCTAGTTCAACGATCTCTGGGTTGATTAAATAGCCGACTTTGCCGTCGATGTTATAGCTGAAGGCACGAAGGCTAACTCCTATTTGAGGGGCGGCTACCCCGGCTCTGCCTGGCAACTTTGTTGTGTCAACCAAATCCTCAACCAGCGCCTTTACCTTGGCATCGATTTCTAGGATGGGGTCGCAAACGGTGCGCAAAACTGGGTCGCCGTAAAGGCGGATTTCACGAACGGTCATGGCTTTACAGCGGGCTGTTTAGACCGTCGACTACTAAAGCAGCCAACTCGCGCGCAGCATCGCGGGTTCCCTTGCGAAGATCCTTGAACTTGATCACAGAACCGGCTGCAAGAGCTGGGTCGTAAGGGATGCGCACCACGTGGCGAACGCGAGTCTTGAAGTGCTGCTCGATCTCATCAAGCTTGACCAGCTGGGTGGCCTGAGTTGCGGTGTTTAGCGCGACTATCGAGTTTCGAACCAAATCGCCGTAGCCATTTGCTTCAAGCCAGGTTAGGGTCTCGGAAGCCAAGCGGGCTTCGTCGACCGAACCACCAGAAACGATGACTAGACCATTTGCGCGCTGCAGAGTCGGGCGCATAACAGAGTGGACAATTCCGGTTCCACAGTCGGTTAGAACGATCGAATAGTAGCGAGCGGCCATGTCGGCGACCACGTTGTAGTCACCCTCGTCAAAGGCCTCAGAAAGCATTGGGTCGCTGTCTGACGCAAGAACGTCTAGACGCGTCACATCTCGAGAAACCATGGTCGAGAAGTCGGTGAATCCATCGATGGCTGCCGCGCGGTTAACCACGTCGCGAACGGTGAAGCGAGTCGACTTGCTAACGCGCTCGGCTAGGGTGCCACGGTCAGGGTTTGCATCGATTGCGATGATTCTGTCTTCGCGAGAAAGCGAAAGAGCCATTCCCAAAAGCGTGCTCACAGTGGTCTTACCAACGCCACCCTTGCGAGTTAGAACAGGTAGGAACTTAGCTCCGCCTTCGAGCGGTGCTCCGATTCGGGCATCAATAGCCTTCTGCTCGCGAACCTTCAACGGGTCGCCCAGGTTGATGGTTTTTAGAGACAGGAAGTACAAGAAACGTCGGAAGCCGGCCTCTGGAGCTGGACGGTTTCGCGCTGATACGTCGATAAGACGATCTGCGGTAAGCATGGCAGCCGGCTCTGGCTGGTCAAAGCTCTCGCCACGGAGGCTATCGCGGCGCGAGTAGTTGCTGCGACGCATTGGCTCTAGAGAGGTTTCAGGCTGAGCCTGGAATCGAGGCTCTTCGGCGATGATCTCGATCGATGAGGTGCTTGGAGTCACGTCTACCGCACCAGCATCTACGGCGATTTCGGCTAGCGAGTGGCTCTTCTCGACGGTGATGTCGGTAGCCGGGCGTGGTGCGAGAAAGTCTGTCGACTCATCCTCTGGTTTCTTACCCCAAATAGCCAAACCGATCTCCTTTGTCTCGTTGCTTTGCTTACGTTTGTGAATGTTCGCAGAAACGTTTACATGCCGGTCAAGTCTATCTGACCGGCATGTAAACGACTGATTTCTTATTCCGGGACGACGACCACAATCAGGTCACCGGCGTCTACCGCCTGTGTCTTGGTTACGGCTAGACGACGGACAACACCAGAGATGTTCGAGGTGATTGTTGCCTCCATCTTCATTGCCTCGATGGTCGCGATTGGCTGACCAACTTCAACGTGTGAGCCCTCAACGGTTTGCAAAGTGACCACGCCAGAGAACGGCGCGGCAACGTGGCCGAGGTTGCTGGTGTCGGCTTTTTCGGCCTGGACGGTGTCTACCGCAATCTTGCGATCGCGAACGTTGATCGGGCGAAGTTGTCCGTTCAAGGTGGCCATCACTGTGCGGAAACCCTTTGCATCCGGGGTTCCAATTGCCTCGAGACCTACGTAGAGGCGCACACCCTTAGCGATTTCGACCACGTGCTCACGGCCCTGTTCTAGACCGTAGAGGTAATCAACGGTGTCGATTTGGTCGAGGTTGCCGTAGGTCTCCTGTGACTTCAAGAACTCTGCGGTTGGGCCAGGGAACAACAGTCGGTTCAGAGTCGAACGGCGCAGCGCCGAGTCATCTCCGAGAAGCGAGGCAAGGTCTTCGGCAGCTACCGGGGTAACGCCGAACTTAGGGTTCTTGCCCTGAAGAACCTTGGTGCGGAAAGGCTCTGGCCATCCGCCCGGTAAGTCTCCCAGCTCGCCGGCCATGAAGCCAACAACCGAGTCAGGGATGTCGTAGTTTTGCGGGTTTTGCGCAAAGTCGGCAGGATCGGCGTTTACCGCGACCAGGTGCAGGGCTAGATCGCCAACCACCTTCGAAGAGGGAGTCACCTTGGTTGGGCGACCGAGAATCTCGTTTGCCGAGGCATACATGTTCTCGACCTTTTCGAACTGGTCACCTAGGCCAAGAGCAATCGCCTGCTGACGAAGGTTTGAAAGTTGACCGCCTGGAATTTCGTGGTGGTAGACGCGACCGGTAGGGCCTGGAAGTCCAGACTCAAAAGGGTGGTAAACCTTGCGAACGGCTTCCCAGTATGGCTCGAGCTCGGCGACGGCAGACAACGGAATGCCGCTGTCGCGTTCGGTGTGAGCCAGGGCCGCGACCAAAGCTGAAGCCGAAGGCTGGCTGGTGGTGCCGGCCATAGGTGCGCTCGCAACGTCAACTGCGTCGACGCCGGCACCGATTGCCGCCATCAGAGTGGCCAGCTGACCGCCGGCGGTGTCGTGAGTGTGCAGGTGAACCGGAAGGTCGAAACGCTCGCGCAGAGCCTTCACGAGCTTCTCCGCGGCAGCTGGGCGAAGTAGCCCGGCCATGTCCTTGATTGCAATGATGTGTGCGCCGGCATCGACGATCTGCTGGGCCAAAGCCAAGTAGTAATCGAGGGTGTAAAGCTTCTCTTCAGGGTCGAGGAGGTCAGCGGTGTAGCAAAGCGCTACTTCAGCGACTGCGGTGCCAGTTTTCAAGACAGCATCAATGGCAGGCTTCATTTGGTCAACATCATTCAATGCGTCGAAGATGCGGAAGATATCTACACCGGTCGCGGCAGCTTCGGCAACGAATGCCTCAGTTACCTCGGTTGGATACGGCGTGTAACCAACGGTGTTGCGACCGCGAAGCAGCATCTGGATGCAGAGGTTTGGCATTGCATTGCGAAGTGAAGCCAAACGCTCCCAAGGGTCTTCACCCAAGAAGCGAAGGGCAACGTCATAGGTTGCTCCACCCCAAGCCTCAACCGAAAGCAGCTGTGGTGTTAGGCGAGAAACATAAGGGGCAACCTGGATGAGGTCACGGCCACGCACGCGGGTCGCCAAAAGCGACTGGTGGGCATCGCGGAACGTGGTGTCGGTAACGGCAACCTGAGTCTGCGCGCGAAGGTCTTTTGCAAAACCGGTTGGGCCGAGCTCTAGCAGGCGCTGACGAGAACCTGAAGGTGCCGGCGCGCTGATGTCGATGGCCGGCAACTTGGCAGCTGGGGTCAACTGGTGACCGCGAGGCCCGTTCGGCTGGTTGACGGTGACATCGGCAAGCCAAGAAATGATCTTGGTTCCGCGGTCCTGTGATGGCTTTGCGGTGAACAGCTCAGGGTGCTCATCGATGAACGATGTGCTTAGGTCACCGGTGGCAAAAATTTCGTCCGCAAGAACAGCCTGCAAGAAGGCGATGTTGGTTGAAACACCACGGATGCGGAACTCCGCCAAACCACGCTTTGCGCGGGTGACGGCGGTCTTGAAGTCGCGTCCGGTGGCAATCAGCTTGACCAACATCGAGTCGAAGTATGGGCTAACTTCGGCACCGGTCGAGACGGTTCCACCATCGAGACGGATTCCGGCACCACCAGGTGAACGGTAGGTGGTGATCTTGCCGGTATCTGGGCGGAAGTTTGCCGCAGGGTCTTCGGTCGTGATTCGGCACTGGATTGCAAACCCGTGCATCTGGATCTTGTCTTGGGTTAGACCTAGGTCAACCAAGCTCTCCCCCGCTGCGATTCGCATCTGGCTCTGCACGAGGTCGACATCCGAGATTTCTTCGGTGACGGTGTGCTCAACCTGGATTCGAGGGTTCATCTCGATGAAAACGTGCTTGCCGGCGTTCGGGCCGACGGTGTCGATCAAGAACTCGACTGTTCCGGCGTTCTGGTAGCCGATCTGCGAAGCAAATGCGACTGCATCGCGATACAAAGTCTGTCGAAGTTCCTCGGTGATCTTTGGCGCTGGGGCAATCTCAACGACCTTTTGGTTGCGACGCTGGATTGAGCAGTCGCGCTCAAACAGGTGCACCACGTTGCCGTGAGTGTCGGCAAGAATCTGAACTTCGATGTGACGAGGGCGCAAGACCGCCTGCTCGAGGAACACGCGTGGGTCGCCGAATGCGCTGTCAGCTTCGCGTGAAGCTTCGATTAGTGCCGCACGAAGATCTTTGGCTTCAGCGACGCGACGCATTCCGCGGCCGCCACCTCCGGCAACTGCCTTCACGAAAATTGGGAAGCCGATCTTCTCGGCGTGAGCGATCAGCTCGTCAACGTCTGCTGACTGTGGCGAGGAGGCCAACACCGGAACGCCGGCACGGATTGCAGATTCCTTAGCGGTGACCTTGTTGCCAGCCATCTCCAAAACATCAGAGCTTGGGCCAATGAATGTGATTCCGTTGGCCTTAGCGGCCTCGGCTAGTTCTGGGTTCTCAGAGAGGAAACCGTAGCCCGGGTAAATGGCGTCTGCACCGCTCTCGAGAGCAACACGGATGATCTCAGAAACGTCAAGGTAGGCACGGACCGGGTGGCCGATTTCGCCAATCTGGTAGGCCTCATCAGCCTTTAGTCGGTGAGTAGAGTTGCGGTCTTCATAAGGAAAAACGGCAACGGTTTTTGCACCGAGTTCGTATGCGGCTCTAAAAGCTCGAACAGCAATTTCGCCACGGTTGGCAACCAGAATCTTCTTGAACATTAGGTAATTCTATCGAGTAAATGAGCCTCGAGTGCCTCGGAAACATAGATGTAACGCGGGGTTACGAATGAAACGGAGAGATTGAGCGGTTTGCGCGGTTAGACAGCTTTGCGGTTCAAGCGTCGAGCGGCCAACTCATCCAAGTCGTCGACGTGGCTTTCCTTCATGTTGACCAGGCTTGCTTCGACTTCACGAAGGACGCGACCGATCGCAATTCCAAACACGCCCTGGCCTCGTCCGAGAAGATCCATGACCTCATCCTGAGTGGTGCAAAGGTACACGCGTGCACCGTCAGACATCAGTGTGATTGAGGCAAGGTCGTTGATTCCGGCTGCACGAAGCTGATCAACAGCAATTCGAATCTGCTGAAGCGATACGCCGGTATCGAGAAGGCGCTTGACCAACTTCAAAACTAGGATGTCGCGGAATGCGTATAGGCGCTGAGAACCTGAACCGTGAGCTCCGCGAACGCTTGGCTGAACCAAACCGGTGCGGTCCCAGTAGTCGAGTTGGCGGTAGGTGATGCCGCAGGCAGTTGCCGCCGAGGTGCCACGGTAGCCAACGTTTGGGTCGTTCGATGGCAAACCATCGGTGAACAACATTCCGCGAGAGTAGCTGGCTTCGTCGCCGTCACGAGGTGTATCCATGTCGGCTCCTTTCAGCTAAGTCCAACGTTCAAGTACAGGTTTAATTGTTGTCTCTTTAGTGCGGTTACCTAGGTTAATTTTCGGTTACGGCGTGTCGCGCCAATTGGCGGGGTTTTTAGGCGTCGATTTTGCCGATTACCGAGCGAATCAACTCGGCACGGATGCTTGCAAACTGGTTTTCAATTTCAGCGGCGTAGTGAGCCGCTCGAGAACGATTGGCGGTGTCGTTCTTGCTAAGTACCGGAGCGACGACACCTTCGATGATTCCAATCTCACGATCGGTAGAGGCCTTTAGGCCGCGAAGGTGCCGCGGCGCGATACCAAAGCGCTGTAGGTGCACGATCGCGCGCGCGATTTCAACATCCTTGGATTCAAACGGTTCGACACCAATCAAATTCACGTCTTGAGCTTCACTAATCAACGAGTCGGTGATGGCCGTTTCGGCAATCAGTTCGATCTTGGTGAAAGTCTTGTTGCGAGCCTGGCGCAAATGCTGCGGGTTAACCGATGCGCCGCTCGGCAGGCTTGGCTGCTTTCCAGCATCAAGGTCAGCCAAGTAAGCGCGGATGACCTTCAGCGGCAAGTACTGGTCGCGCTGCAACTCGAGAACAATGCGAATTCGCTCGATGTCGAGCTGAGTGAACTTGCGGTAACCCGATGCGGTTCGCTGCGGAGAAACTAGCCCCTGCTCTTCGAGGAAGCGAAGCTTGGATGGACTCAGGTCTTCGAAGTCTTTGTTGAGTTCGGCTAGAACATGGCCAATGTTGAATAGTTTCGTTGGGCGAGCCTCAAATAGGTTCGCAGCTGTTGCCGCCGCCATTACGACCCCTGCGGTGCGACTGAGCGCGATGCGAAGAAGGTCAAACGGAACTTTCCGATTTGAACCTCAGCGCCGTCGGTGAGAACAACTTGCTCGATGCGCTGGCCATCGAAGTAGGTTCCGTTTAGAGAAGCAAGGTCGTGAACGGTGAACTCGCTGCCTTCACGAAGGAACTCGGCGTGACGACGTGAAACGGTCACGTCATCCAAGAAAATATCTGCGTTTGGGTGTCGACCGACGGTGGTTACATCCTGATCGAGCAAGAATCTCGCACCGGCGTTTGCACCGCGCTTGACGATTAGAAGGGCGCTGCCGATAGGGAGAGCTTCAATTGCGAGTTGCTCATCACGGCTTAGGTCAGAACCAAATTCAGCGAGTAAATCTTCGCTGAAACGAAGAGTTGACTGAACCTCATCCGGCGTTCCGCCGAGGCCTGACTCTGCAATATCCATGATTCACCCCACTCCTAAATAGAGTTCTAGCCTAGTGAATCTTGGCGGCTGTTTTTAACCACCTGACGCACCTGAAGTAAATAAACGAAACCTGCCCACCAGTAGAGGCCCACTCCCCACAAGGCGAATGCCCATGCAAGTGGCATAAGTACTGGGGCTGCATCAATCCAGATCTTTGCCATGAGCAGTAGAGGGAACGAATAAAGTAATGCAAATGTTGCAGTCTTGCCCAGGTAATGCACCGGAAGCGGACCGTAGCCGAAGTTGGCGAGGATGACGTAGGCGACGGCAAGCATTGCGTCGCGCGCGAAGATCACCGCAACAATCCAAACCGGAATTTGCCCGACGTAGGCAAGGCCAACCAGGGTTGAGAAAATGTAGAGTCGGTCGGCCGCCGGGTCTAGCAGCTGGCCAAGCCGAGTTATTTGGTTCCACTTTCGAGCAAAGTAACCGTCGAGGTAGTCGGTCAAACTTGCAAGTGCAAGAGTGCAGATAGCTAGCACGAATCGTTCGTTAATCAGCAAATACAAAAAGACCGGGACCAGCGCCAGACGAAGCATGCTGAGCAGGTTCGGCACAGTTAAAAACTGCTGCCTGATGCTCAGGTTCATTTGGGTGGCCATAGTGCTGATACTACTGGCTTAGGTGCGCTTGCGCTTCTCACGAACTCGCATGCCAACTTCGATAGGAGTTCCTTCGAAACCATAGGTCTCGCGAAGGCGACGCTGAATAAAGCGGCGGTAGCCAGGATCCAAGAATCCGGTCGTAAACAGCACAAACTTCGGCGGGCGGCTGCCTGCCTGCGTTGCAAACAGGATGCGAGGCTGCTTGCCGCCGCGAACTGGGTGCGGAGTCTCCATGGTGAGTTCCTGGATGAAAGCGTTGAGCTTTCCGGTTGGAATGCGCTGGTCCCATGAGTCAAGAGCTACTTCTAGAGCTGGAACCAGCTTCTCGAGGTGGCGTCCGGTCTTAGCCGAAATGTTGACGCGTGGAGCCCAGTCAACGTGCGCTAGGTCCTGTTCGATTTCGCGCTCTAGGTAGCGGCGACGTTCATCGTCCAGCTCATCCCACTTATTGAACGCAAGCACCAACGCGCGACCTGACTCAAGAGCCATGTCGACTATGCGGATGTCCGCTTCGCTGATCGGTTGGGTCACGTCGAAAAGAACAACGGCCACTTCGGCGCGCTCTAGCGCTGCAGCGGTTCGCAGCGATGCATAGAAATCGGCACCCTGTGCAAGGTGCAAACGACGGCGAATACCTGCGGTGTCGACGAAGCGCCAGATCTTGCCACCAAGATCCACCTGCTCATCGATTGGGTCGCGAGTGGTTCCAGCGAGGTCGTTTACTACGGCTCGCTCGGAGCCAACTGCCTTGTTCAAAAGCGAAGACTTGCCTACGTTTGGACGACCAATCAGAGCCACGCGACGAGGGCCGCCGAACTCTTCCTTGGCAACGCCAGAAACCTTTGGCAAAACAGCCATGGCTGCATCCAGAAGGTCTGCTACACCACGTCCGTGAACAGCGGAGACTGGGTGCGGTTCGCCTAGGCCAAGTGACCACAGCGATGCCGCTTCTGGTTCCTGGCGGGCATCGTCAATCTTGTTTGCTACCAGGATGACCGGGCGACCAGATGCACGAAGCAACTTGACTACGCGCTCATCCGAGCCGGTGGCGCCAACCATGGCGTCAACGACAAAGAGAACGGCGTCAGAAAGTTCAATGGCGATTTCGGCCTGAAGGGCAACCGAACGGTCGATGCCCTTGGCGTCTGGCTCCCAGCCTCCGGTGTCAACCAGAGTGAACTTGCGTTCGTTCCACTCGGCTTTGTATGACACTCGGTCGCGAGTTACGCCGGGCTTATCCTCGACGACTGCCTCGCGGCGGCCAAGGATGCGGTTCACTAGAGCAGACTTGCCAACGTTTGGTCGACCAACGATTGCCAAGACGGGCAATGCTGGAAGGTATACCGGTCCAGCTGAGAAGTCGTGTTCGCTCTCAATTAGTTCAAAGTCATCGTCTTCAAGGTCGTAGTCTTCAAGACCAGAGCGCAAGACGCGAGCTCGATTTTCTTCTTCATCGGTGCTCATATTCTTGAGTCGCTCGATGAAGTCCTTGTCTGCCGGGTCAATGGCAACGTACTCAACTTCGACTTCGTCGCCGTCTAGGTCGTCGAATTCTTCTTCAATCATTTGGATTCCTTAGTAGACCCAGACTGCTCAATCAACGAAACGACAGCGCTAACTGTCTGTTCAAAATTGAGATCAGAAGAATCCACGAGTTGGACACCCGGTGCGGGAGTCATAAAGTCAACGACCTTTGAGTCGCTGGCGTCACGTTCTGAAACCTGACGCTTGACGCTTGCAGCAGTTGCTTCGGAAAGTTCCGCTGAGCGTCTCTTAAGTCTAACCTCTTCGCTGGCGGTTAGGAGAATTTTTATTTCGGCGTCCGGAGCGACGACGGTTGTTATGTCGCGCCCTTCAACCACCACACCTGGCAATGTTGACTCTGAAACCAACTTGCGAGTCAACGCCTTCATGAAGGTTCTAACCTCAGGGATGCGAGCCACTGCCGATACAGATTCTGCAACGGCGCTGGTGCGAATTGCCGCCGTTAGATCGTTCTCCCCCACTCGAACCCAATAGTCATCCGGGTTTAGCGAGATTTGATAGTCAAACTCGGCAACCAGATCCTTAGATGGCAGTTGCTCAAGTTCGAAATCCTCTAGGTGCTGAACCGCCCAGGCCAATGCTCGATAAGCCGCTCCTGTGTCCAGGTAACCAAAACCTAGCTCTCGCGCTACCTGCTTGGAGACACTTGACTTACCCGAACCGGCCGGGCCATCGATCGCAACTAGAAACTGACTCATCCGGCAATCTTCCAGCCGCGGGCTTCGAGTTCAGCAATCAGCTTTTTCTCGAGCGAAGGCAAAACGTAAAGCTCAACCAGACCAACCGGTGCGCTCGGCGAGTGTTCAAGTTTGAGCTCTTCGATGTTGACTCCAATTTCGCCAACCTCGTTGAACAAACGACCAAGTTCGCCCGGCTTGTCGGCGATCATGACCACCAACTGCGCATAGGCGGTCTGTTTGGTTCCGTGCTTGCCTGGGATGCGCTCGACGCCCTGATTGCCTGCCTCGAGAGCGCGGCTAACCCGCGCTAGAGAACCGGACTGGTCGATGTTTTCCAAGGATTCGACGACGGTGTGCAAATCTGCTTCGAATGCCTTCAAAATTGGAGCAACTTCGGCTGCGTTCGCTGCAAGGATCTGGATCCAAAGTTTTGGGTCGCTAGCGGCGATTCGCGTGGTGTCTCGCAACCCCTGCCCGGCAAGCGAAACATCCGAGCTTTCGGCCTCGATCAATCTTGCAGCCAGAAGGCTAGAGACCAACTGTGGAACGTGGGACACAAGCGCCACTGCGCGATCGTGTTCGTGCGCCGAGACTCTAAGAGGCGCTGAACCTAGGTCAATCGCCAAATCCTCGATCGCCGAAACGGCTTGAGGGTTGCTCTGTGGGTTTGCAGAAATTACCCACGGGCGGCCAACAAACAGGTCGGCTCGGCCAGAGATGGCTCCCCCGCGTTCGCGACCGGCCATTGGATGAGACCCAACGTAACGGGTGAGGTCTGAACCGAGGGCAGCAAGTTCGGTTAGCACCTGTGTCTTAACGCTTGCCACATCCGTGACGATTGCTTCTGGGAAATCACTCAGTTCGCGGTGGACCACCGAGGCGGTCACATCTGGCGGAACGCAAACCACAATCACAGCTGGTTTATCCACCGCACTGCAGGCCTTGCCGGCTCCATAGTCGATTGCCAATTTGAGGTTGGCAGGCGATGCGTCTTCGAGGGTGACGTGCACACCAAGCTTCGAAAGCCCCAGGCCGATGCTCGTGCCAAGGAGACCTGCGCCGACAATGCGAACAGATCCTTGGATGCGGGCAGCGGCTACTTGATTCACTGAGCGATATCCTGACGAAGCGCGGTGGCACCGCGCAGGTAGACATGCTGCACTTCAGCACGAGCAACGTCCAAATCAGCCTGAATCATGATTCGAATGATGCGTGGCAATGCCCGTGCGACATCCATCTCAACAAAACACATCAGCGGAACGTCACCCATGCCGAGTTCACGCGCGGCAACTGCCGGGAACTCGCTGACTAGGTCAGGGGTGGCGGTGAAAAAGATGTTGATTAACTGCCCATTGGCAATGTCATTGGCGTGCAGCATCTTGGTCAGCAGCTCGGCTGTTGACTTTAGGAGATGCTCTCGCTCATCGACATCCAGCTGGATGGCGCCTCGAATCGCTCTGATAGCCATGGTTACCGCCTCTTGCTGTTCTTTGCCGGAGCCGCCTTACCTGGCTTAACTCGTGGACGAGGAGCTCGATCGACTCCACCTTCAGCGGCCTTGAGGAGCGCGCCAACCTCTATTTTACTGAGTTCACGCACACGACCCTCTTTAAGCGGGCCTAGTTGAATCGGGCCAAACTGGCGACGAACAAGCCCGAGCACTGGGTGACCGACAAAGTCGAACATGCGACGAACGATGCGGTTTCGGCCTGAGTGCAGCACGACCTCGACCAAGCTCTCGTTTCCAGAAACATCGACGATGTGCGCCTTGTCGGCCTTGATCGCACCGTCTTCGAGCTCAAAGCCGCTGAGCAGCTTGTGAACAGTCGCCGGAGTGACAATGCCCTCAACGCGGGCAACGTAAGTCTTGGTTACACCAAACTTTGGGTGAGCTAGCTTGTGGGCCAACTCGCCGTCATTGGTCATGATGATCAAGCCGGTAGTTTCCGCATCCAAGCGACCGACGTTGAAAACGCGGTCGTAACCGACCACGAACTGGCTTAGGTCGCCACGCCCGTTCTCATCGGCCATCGAGCTGACCACACCATAGGGCTTGTTGAGCGCTAGGTAAACGCGAGATGCATCAAGCTGAATTGGAGTGCCGCCAACGGTAACCTTGTCGACATCCGGGTTGATGCGGGTTCCGAGCTCGGTAACTACCTTGCCGTTCACCTTCACTCGACCCTGGGTGATGTAGTCCTCGCAAACGCGACGTGAAGCCACGCCAGCGGCGGCCATGACCTTCTGAAGTCTTACGCCTGAGGCGTTCTCGTCATTAGAGTTCGACATCGAAGTTACTGTTCGCATCTGGCAGGTATGGGCTGATTAGTGGCATCTCATCCAAAGAGTTGATACCGAGAAGTTCTAGCAAGAGCTCACTCGTTCCGTAATTAATGGCACCGGTTTCTGAATCGGTGTAAAGCTCCGTGATGAGACCGCGGCTGAGCAAGGTGCGCACAACCGAATCGACATTTACTGCACGGATTGAGGCAATCTGACCTCGTGAAATTGGCTGCTTATAGGCAATGACCGCGAGAGTTTCGAGGGCCGCCTGGCTCAGCTTGGTTGGGTTCTCATTAGAGATAAACATGCGAACGGCCCAGTCGAAATCTTGACGGACGAAGATTCTCCAACCGCCACCGACTTCGCGAAGTTCGAACCCGCGTGGTGCGGCGCCATCCTGGCCATCGTATTCAGCCTTCAAGGCGAGCACTGAATCGCGAACCTCTTTGACCGGGCATTCAAGCGCAGTGGCAAGAGCAACCAGCGAGACCGGAGCATCGGTAATCATCAGGATTGCCTCGAGGGCTCCCCTGGTGTTGGGATCAAGAGTCATAGTCAGCTCCAAGTGTGGCTAGTTGTTCATCGTCAAAGTTTTCGGCACGCCAGGTAAGTTGCAAGTCGCCGAGCGGAGAAACTTGCTCGAAGCTAATCGCTGAAAGTCGATAAAGCTCGAGAACAGCCAAGAATCGAGCAACCACAACACCGCGGTCTTTTACCGAGCCGATCAGGTCACGGAAGCTCAGGTTCGTCGACTTGCGGAGCATCGAAATGACCTCAGCGGCCTGCTCGCGAATCGAAACTCGAGGCGCGTGGAGGTGAGTCAATCCGACCGAAGGAATCTCTCGAGGGGTCAGCACTTCTTGCGACAACTGATAGAACTCAGCGAGCGAAAGCGTCCAGACAAGTTCAGGCTTTTGCTTACGGAAACGCTCTTCCATCTGAACTTCGCGAGGAATGCGGTTGCTTTCAATCTGCAGTGCAGTGGCGAACCAGCTCGAAATTTCCTTGAACGCGCGGTATTGCAGCAAGCGAGCGAAAAGCAGGTCTCGCGCCTCAAGCAGAGCAACGTCCTCGGCGTCAACCACTTCGCCCTTAGGTAGCAAGCCGGCAATCTTTAGATCTAGCAGTGTGGCCGCGATGACCAGGAACTCACTGGCCTGGTCTAGTTCTTCATCATCGTCGAGGCTCTTCAGGTATGAGATGAACTCGTCGGTTACCTTGCTGAGAGAAATCTCAGTGATGTCCATTTCGTGCTTCGAAATCAACGAAAGCAGTAGGTCAAATGGTCCCTCAAAATTACCTAGGCTGACCGCGAATCCGCTGGCTTTTTCGGTCGCCTCAGCTAGGTCTTGGTTATGGGGCGCAGCCACGATCCACTAGTTCACGTGCGACGGTGCGGTATGCTTCGGCAGCATCGGAATCTGGCGCATAGGTGGTGATTGGAGCTTGTGCAACGGTCGCATCCGGGAACTTAACGGTGCGGTTGATCACGCTGCGGAATACCTTCTGCCCGAACGCTTCGTGCAAACGGTCAAGAACTTCGCGCGAGTGAAGAGTGCGAGGGTCATACATGGTAGCCAGGATGCCATCGAGTTGAAGTGCAGGGTTTAGACCCTCCTGGACCTTGCTGATGATGTCTTCAAGGATGGCTACACCTCGCAGCGCGAAGAACTCACTCGCAAGCGGGATGATGACACCGTGGGCAGCAGTCAAAGCGTTCACGGTGAGCAGGCCAAGTGAAGGCTGGCAGTCGATGATGATGACGTCATAGTCATCAGCTACCTTTTTGAGGATGTTTGACAAAATCTGCTCGCGGGCAATCTCATTTACCAGCTTCATTTCGGCGGCTGACAGTTCGATGTTTGCTGGGATGACGTCCAAGTTTTCGACAGCAGTGTGCTGGATAGCAGTCTTAGGGTCAATTTTGCGGTCAAGCATGAGGTCGTAAATAGTTACTGCATCGTGCGCGTTGACACCGAGACCAGCGGAAAGTGCACCCTGTGGGTCGTAGTCGACCAGAAGCACCTTACGACCATACTCGGCGAGCGCCGCAGACATGTTGATGCTGGTGGTGGTCTTTCCAACGCCACCCTTTTGGTTACACATGGCGATGATGCGTGCCGGCCCGTGTGAGCTAAGCGGCTTTGGTTTCGCGAAACGCGAATCCGTTGCGGCCTTCTTTGCCTTTGCCATGATTCCTCCCGAAATTACGATGCAACCTGTTGAGTAATAGCCTACCGCCGCGCGCGCGGATGTGAGGTCGCATAGACCTCACGAAGCGCGTCGACTGTAACGAGTGTATAAATCTGTGTTGTCGCGACCGATGAGTGCCCGAGCAGTTCTTGCACCACTCTCACATCGGCCCCGCCTTCAAGCAAGTGGGTTGCAAATGAGTGTCGAAGCGTGTGCGGCGAGATCTCGCCGGGCAACTTGGCTGCCTTAGCTGCATCATGGATGATTTGCCAGGCGCTTTGGCGACTTAGCCGCCCGCCACGCTGGTTCAGAAAAAGAGCTGGGGTTCCTTTGCCATTTACTGCTAATAGCGGCCTGGTGCGCACCAGGTAGGACTCCAGCGCGATCTGGGCATAGCGCCCGACGGGAACAATGCGCTCCTTGGACCCCTTACCCAATACGCGGAGCAGGGTCGGGTCTATCAGGTCATCCAAATCCAGCGAGACAATCTCTGTGATGCGAGCACCGGTGGCATAAAGCAGTTCAAGGATGGCTCGGTCACGCACCGCAATCGGGTCATCTCCACCCACTGCATTCAACAAGTCCTCAACTTGAGCAACCGTGATGGCCTTCGGCAGACGTCGAGGAGCTTTTGGTGGCTTTACGGAGGCTGCCGGATCGGCCTTGGTTAGGTTTTCCAGCAACCAATACTTGTGCAACCCCCTAACCCCTGCGAGCACTCTGGCTACCGAGGTCGCAGATAGGCCGGCCACCGAGACTAAACCGGCGGCAAAGTCCTGAACCGCCAGTTCGGTGATGTCGCTTATTGTTTCGATGCCGCGAGTGTCTAGAAATTCCAAATAGCGTCGCAAGTCGCGCCGGTAAGCGGCAATGGTGTTCTTGGACATGCCTCGTTCGATTGTGAGGTGACGGATGTAGGCGTCGACTAGAGTTTCGAAACCCGCCATGATACTAAATCCCCAGTTTGCGAGCCGCTGCCATGATTCCCACAGCTGCACTCGGGCTTCTCATCTCAGAGGCAAGCACACTCTCTAGCGCTGAGGCTAGCGGCACCCATTCGACCTGCATGTCGGTTTCTTCGCCCTCGAGTTCCAAGTCGTGCCCCTGATGGCGCAAGTCCCGAGCCAAGAAGATTGCGATGGTTTCGTTGTTACCACCAGGCGTGGTGTGAAATTCGATGAGTTCGGTCCAAGATTCGGCGATGTAGCCGGTCTCTTCGAGGAGTTCACGCTTTGCCGCTTCAACTTTTGACTCGCCAGGTTGGTCAAGAAGGCCAGCTGGAATTTCCCAAAGGTACTCGCGAACCGGGTGTCGGTATTGATTGATAAGCAATACCTGATTCGAGTCGTTGAGCGCGATGACCGCTACAGCACCAGGATGCGCGACGAACTCACGAACCAAGGTTTCGCCGTTGTAGTCAAACGACTCACGCTTGATGTCCCAGATTTTGCCGGCAAAGACAACCTCGCTCTTGCTTATCGCAAGAGACGCAGGTCGGTCTTTAGGCATCCTTGACCTCAAATAGCTTGTTCGACTCCTGGCGCTTGATTGCAGCAGCAACAAGACCGCGGAATAGCGGGTGGGCGTTGGTTGGACGCGAGCGGAACTCAGGGTGAGCCTGGGTTGCCACGTAGTAAGGGTGAACTTCACGAGGAAGCTCAACGAACTCAACTAGGTGATCATCCGGAGATGTGCCTGAGAAAACCAAGCCGGCTTCAGCGATCTGAGAGCGGTAGGTGTTGTTGACTTCGTAACGGTGACGGTGACGCTCCTCGATCGAGTCAGAACCGTATACCTCGGCAACAATCGAACCTGGCTTGAGCTTCGCCTCGTATAGGCCAAGGCGCATGGTTCCGCCCATATCGCCAGAAGCCAGGATGTCTACCTGCTCGGCCATGGTTGCGATTACCGGATACTTGGCCTCTGGGTCGAACTCGGTTGA
>WLGA01000060.1 GCA_009703445.1 Actinomycetota bacterium
ACCGTCATTACCAACAGCTGATCGAATTCCTGGAGCAAATCCAAGAACGGTTCGACATCGGTTCCTGGTTTGATTGCTACACCCGCGCGAGCGCCGATGGCTCGAATGGACCTCGCCAAGGCCACCGGATTCTCTGAAGCTTCGGCATGGAAAGTGACCGAGTAGGCGCCCGTCTCGGCATAGCCCGGTGCCCACTTGTCTACGTTGGCAATCATCAGATGAACATCAAGCGGTTTCGGTGCAATCTGCTGCATGCGAGCGACCATCGGTAGACCAAAGGTTAGGTTTGGCACAAAATTGTTATCCATGACATCAACATGGATGAGGTCGCTGTTGGCGATGGTGCCGAAATCACGCTCAAAGTTCACGAAGTCGGCAGAAAGAATGCTGGGATTAATGCGCGCTGACATGGTTTCAGCCTAACTACTTGCTCTTCTGAATCAACGCAATAAACATCGCATCGGTTTGATTCAAATCTGGCCAAAGCTGAGCAGTCTTGCGATTGCGATTGAGGTGAAGGTGTGGGTTGATCTCTGCAAGAACCGCATTTGCGTCCATCAGTTGAAACTCTTCGCCCAGTTTCTTCTGGCCCCAGTCGATAATCGCTGTGGTCTCACCCTGGTGAGGCGAACAGGTCACATAGGCAAGGATGCCTCCCGGCTTCAATGCGCCCCAAGCACTTGCGAGCAGCTCCTGCTGAAGTGAAGCAAGCTCGGCGACATCGTTTTGCTGCTTGCGCCAACGAGCTTCAGGTCGACGACGTAGCGCTCCTAAGCCCGTGCAAGGCGCGTCGAGGAGGATGCGGTCATACTTCTCTGGGCTAGATTCGCCGATGCCTCGACCATCTTCAACCGTGACCCTGATGTGAGAATCGATGGTTTCCAATGCTTGCTGGACTAGCTTCGCGCGGTGAGGCTGAAGTTCGTTGGCAATGAATTGGATGTTGTTGAGCTTTGCTTCGGCAGCCATCAATGCAGCTTTTCCGCCGGGCCCAGCGCACATGTCAAGCCAGATTTCTCCGGCCTTGGCCGGGGCAGCATCAACCAGCGCGAGTGCTGCAAGCTGCGAGCCTTGGTCTTGAACACGGATGCGACCCTCGCGGAATGCGGCCAACTGGTTCGGGTCTCCCCCGTCGAGCAGAGCTCCAATCGGGCTGGCTGGGCCAACCTCAAGGTCCTCGAAGTCGCGCTTCGTTGCCAGACCTGGCAACGCAACCAAGCTAACCAGCGGCGCAATATTGTCGGCGAGCAGCAGGTCTCGCAGGTTGTCTTTTCGGCCGTCTACCTTGAGCGCCTGCTCTAGCGCGCGAACCACCCAGATTGGGTGAGAGAACTCGACCGCAAGACGTTCATAAGGGTCTTTGATGTGGCTAAGAACAATGTCTTCCCATTCGTCGCGCGTTCTCTCGGAGACTCGGCGAAGAACGCCGTTCACAAACCCCTCGGCGCCTCGGCTCAGGTGACCCTTGGTGAGGTTTACGGTTTCGCTGAGTGCAGCGTGAGATGGAACGCGCATGCCGAGGATCTGGTGCGCGCCGAGGCGAAGAACAATCAGTGCCTCGATGTCGATTTCGTCGCTGTAGCGTTGCGCACATTCCTCGATGACTCGGTCATAAAAAAGTTGCCAGCGAAGAGTGCCAAAGGCCATCTCCTGTGCGAAGCCTGTGTCGCGCGAATCTAGTTTCGATTCGGTCAAAAGCTTAGGTAGCAGAAGGTTGGCGTAAGCGTCGTTCAGCTCGACTGCTCGAAGCAGGTCGAGAGCGATGGTGCGCGCGGTGGTCTTCTTGTTATACATAAATCACTTTCTTGCCGGCGGTCATCCCACGAGCCCAATCGCTAGATGACATTGGCTTTTTGCCTGCCGGTTGAACAGTCTTTAGTTCGAGTAGTGTGCCCTGCCCACAGGTAACCAGCACACGTTCTTTATCGATTCGAACGGAGCCAACCAACGTTTCCTCGCCCGCAAGTGCTTGCCAGTCAGTTACCCCTAAGGCCCGAGCTTCGATGATGCGGAAAGCGTCTTCGTCGAGCGTCGTCCAAGCCATCGGTTCAGGATTTAGACCACGGATTTGATTCTCGAGTTCAACCGCTGTTCTGTGCCAGTCAATTCGAGCGTCGTCGCGGGTTAATTTGTCGGCGGTCGGAAGACTCAGCAGTAGTTCGGAGTCTTGGGCTACAGGTGAGGTCAAATTCGAGGCAACCCTTGGTAGCAGTTCCACAAGACCGGAGATCCCGAGATTGGTAAGCCTAGGCAACAGGTCTGCGGTCGACTCGTCTGGCTCGATTACGGTAGGGATCTGAAGGTGAATCGGGCCCGTATCCATGCCCTTGTCTAGCTGAAAAAGCGTTACGCCGGTCTCACGGTCGCCCGCCATGATTGCCCTCTGAACCGGTGCCGCGCCCCGCCACTTAGGCAGCAGGCTGTAGTGCAGGTTGATCCAACCCTTTTCGAGAATATCAAGCGCGGCTTGGTCGAGCAGTGCGCCATAGGCCACAATGATGCCCAGGTCAGCCCCGGTGGCCTTTAGTTGCAAGCGAGTGGCTTCGTCGACTCGATTTGCTTTGATTACCGGAAGCCCAAGTTCATCGGCTGCGTCTGCGACGGCAGATTGGGTGAGAATCTTTTTGCGCCCGACAGGCGCATCGGTGCGGGTAAGCACCGCGACCACTTCGAATGCTGAGTTGGCAAGTGCCCGCAAGGTTTGCGCTGCGTTAGCAGGCGTTCCGGCGAATACTATTTTCAAAAACCAACCAAACCTTTCAAGGCTCTAGATTACTGTGTCCATTTTGATTTGAATCGGACGCTGAGCGCGCCCCGATTTGGCGCTAACTCGCTTCGACCCAGCGGTCGCCAGCAGGACCTGCGCCTTTAGGGTTGTCGCAAGTGTCCCTCCCTGGGAATATTCGTATCGAATCAGGGCTCGCCAGTCGTCCACGGCCGCGTTCTTTGCAGTGACCGGCATCGGGCCAAGAATTTCGATGTCTTCAGGTAGCGATTCGAGCACTTTGCTAAGCAAATCGCGTTCGCCACTCAGTGATGCCATGCGAATAAATGGGGGGAACCGAAGTTCGGCCCTTGACTGGTACTCGTGCTGCGCCAACTCTGCCTGTGACCAGAGTGCAAATTTTTGACCTAGGAAGCCCTGTAGCCCGACGGCAACCGCTAGACCGCCCGATTTCATCAGCGCAATCGCGTTTGACCAGATGCGAATGGCATCCTCACTGGCACGCAGGTTGTCACGAGATAGAAGTTCGTTGCAGTCCAGGAGCACAACTGCTCCGTAACCACCATCCACCCGAGGCTCCGCACCTGGTGTGGAAACCACAATCTGCTTACCGGTAGGAACTCTTTCGAGTCGGTTTTCGCCATTGGACTCAATAATCTTGATGCCGGGGAAAGCCTTGCCGAACTCGGCTGAGGTTCTTGTTGCTCCTGCGCGACCCTGTTTTAGCCCTCGATCGCCGCAGGCTGGGCAACTGAATCCGAGGTTGTGAGCGTTGCACCAACGGCAACGAGGTTGGTTTTGAGAGTCAATCCAGAGCGGTCCGGCACAGTTGACACATTTCGCGCGATCGCCACAGCCGGAACAGTATGCCGAAACCGATTGGCCGCGCGAGGCAACCTGAACCAAGACCGAGTCGCCGTTTTCTAGAGCGCGACGAATGGCCTGCCAGGCGAGAGAATCAACCCGCGCGTTGGTCTCTGATATTGCGAGCTTTGGAACCGCGAAGGGAATCGAGATGTCTTGCAGGTAGCCAATTTCAACCAGGCGTTCGATCTCGCTAGATCTCGCGTGTGCGGCAAACAGTAGGTTGACTCCGGTTTGGCTTTGTCGAATCAATGCCACATCTCGTGCGTTGCTATAGGGAGAAGTCGGTTCCTGGAGGTTGCTGTCACCGTCATCCCAGATGACGATCTCGCCCAGGTTTGTCACCGGCGCATAGAGCGCAGCGCGGCTGCCTACTACGACCGCGGCTGCAGGCGTCAGGCATCGCAGGAACGCCGAATATCTGAGCGAGTTGGTTTGCTGTGACGTGTAATCCACGATGTTTTCGGCGGCCGTCTTTTTTGACAACTCGGAGAGCAGCACCGCCTGATCTCGGTAGTCGGGCACAACCAGGATGGTTGACTCCCCCGCCTCAAGGTTGGCTATCGCACGACTGACGAGTTGCTGCACCCAAATCGGGCCGAGCTCGTTGGTTCGGGGTTCGACGAAGACAAAGGAACGTTGTCCGGTGCCAATGCGCCTAATTGGGGTCGTGTCTAGTGGGGCGCCTGACGCAAGCCACTTCTTTTCAACGGCCACGGACCGAGTCGGGATAGCGAGCTTGAATACATCTGCGATCGTCACAGCCTGGCGGTCTGCCACGGCACGGCAGAGCCGGTAAATCTCCGGAGTTAGAACAGAGACGGGCGAAACCAAGTCTTCGAGTCGGGCTAGTTTGCCGGCAAATTCCGATTCTTTGACTAGTTCGACTACGAATCCGTCAGAAAGTCCGGCACCGCGACCAAACGGAACGCGAACTCTTGAGCCGACAGTGATTTCACCGCGAAGGGCTTCAGTTACTTCGTAGTCGAAGAGCCGGTCTAGTTGCGGAAGCGGCGAGTCAATCGCGACTCTGGCGACACCAAAGCCTGTCATGAATGCTGCCTAGGCGTTTACTGCCGCGCGGAGTGCATCGGCGCGGTCTAGGGCTTCCCAGGTGAACTCTGGAAGCTCTCGACCGAAGTGCCCATACGCGGCGGTCTTTGAATAGATCGGACGGAGCAGCTGCAAGCTTTCGATGATTGCCTTAGGGCGAAGATCGAACACCTCGTTGATTGCGGCCACAATCGCCTCGTCGGCAACCTTGCCGGTGCCGAAGGTTTCAACATACAAACCAACCGGACGAGCAACACCAATCGCGTAAGCAACCTGAACCTCAACACGGTCAGCCAACCCAGCAGCGACCACGTTCTTTGCCACGTGACGAAGCGCGTAAGCTGCCGAACGGTCAACCTTTGATGGGTCTTTGCCAGAGAAGGCTCCTCCACCGTGACGGCTAGCACCGCCATAGGTGTCAACAATGATCTTGCGACCGGTCAAACCAGCATCACCCATCGGCCCACCGACAACAAAGGTTCCGGTTGGGTTGATGAACAACTTCACACCTGAATAGTCAAGGCCGGTCTGTTCAAGAATCGGGTTGATCACGCTCTCGCGCATCGCATCAACGATGTCAGAGTGTGAAACGCCAGGGTTGTGCTGAGTTGAGAGAACAACCGCTTCAATGGTCTTCGGGGTTGTGCCCTCGTAACCAACGGTTACCTGGGTTTTACCATCCGGGCGGAGGAATGAAACCTCGCCGCTCTTACGAACCGAAGCCAAACGCTCCGACAAACGGTGAGAGATGTGAATGGCCGTTGGCATCAAAGTCGTGGTCTCGTTGGTTGCATAACCAAACATGATTCCCTGGTCACCGGCACCCTGGGCGTCAAAACGGTCAACCGAACCGCCCTCGCGAGTTTCAAAGCCGGTGTCAACACCCTGGGCAATGTCTGGAGACTGCTGGCCAATCGAGATCGAAACGCCACAGCTTGCACCATCGAAACCGATGTCAGAGCTGGTGTAACCAATTTCCTGAACTTTTTCACGAACCAAGCGAGGGATCTCAACGTATCCAGCAGTGGTTACTTCACCGGCAACGTGAACTAGACCCGTGGTGACCATGGTCTCAACGGCAACACGTGAATTCGGGTCTTGTTCGAGCATCGCATCAAGAATTGCATCCGAAATCTGGTCACAGATCTTGTCTGGGTGACCCTCGGTTACAGATTCAGAAGTGAATAGTCTTAGCTCGCTCATCCGTCAATCATATCTCTTGACCAAGGACATCAAGGATGTGGTTGGCGATTGCTGCCTTCGACCCGTCACGAGAGGTAACAATGCCTTGTTTAGTGAGAACCAAAACAGAATTCCGTTCAGAGCCAAAAACCGCACCGTGACTGACATCATTCGCCACCAGGATGTCGCAGCCCTTAGATTCGAGCTTGTGTTCGGCGAGGCGTTGCAAGTCGTTTGGGTTTAGTGCAGTCTCCGCGGCGAAGCCGACAGAAACCACTTTCAGGCCGTCACGATCGATCTTTGAGACTAAGCCGGCAAGGATGTCTGGGTTAGCGACCAGCTTCAAGGTGATTTCGTCACCAATTTCACTTCGCTTGAGTTTCTTATCGGCCGCGGTTTCGACTCTGAAGTCGGCCACGGCAGCCGCCATGATGACGGCATCTACGAAGTTCAGGTGACCCAACACTTCGGCTTCTAGCTCGGCCGCCGTAGACACTCGAACGAGCTCATGGATGGCAGAGATCGGTTCGCTGACGTTTGCTGCAATCAGAGTCACCTTTGCGCCGCGCTTAGTAGCTTCGGTCGCGAGTGCGATTCCCTGCTTGCCGCTCGAGTGATTGCCTAGGTATCTGACCGGGTCGATGGGCTCTTGAGTGCCACCAGCGGTGATCAGGATGCGTTTGCCGGATAAGTCTTGAGGCGCCGACAACGCCAAAGCTGCAGCGACGAGCTCTTCGGGTTCGGGAAGGCGGCCGGGACCACTGTCAGCACCGGTCAGGCGCCCAACAGCGGGTTCTAAGATTTCGATTCCGCGCTCTCGCAAGGTCGCTACGTTGGCCACGGTTGCTGCGTTTTGCCACATTTCGGTGTGCATTGCCGGGGCAACGAGGATGGGCGCCTTGGTTGCCAGAAGAGTG
>WLGA01000061.1 GCA_009703445.1 Actinomycetota bacterium
ATGGATTACCTCGTGCAGGCGAACCGTGCAGTAGCCGGGGAAACTGTCGAAAACCAGATCATTGCAGATGGCAAGAACGTAATCATCCTTGGTGGCGGTGACACCGGTGCCGACTGCCTCGGAACCGCAACTCGCCAAGGTGCTATCTCGGTGACCACGCTTGCGATTGGCACTCAGCCTCCGACCGAGCGCACTGAAAACCAGCCTTGGCCGACCTACCCGACTCTTTTTGAAGTGGCTTCGGCACACGAAGAGTTTGGTGAGCGCAAGTACCTTCACTCAACCGTTGAGTTCGTGGGGGAGAACGGCAAGCTGACCGGCGTGAAGGTGGCTGACACCGAATTCGTCGATGGCAAGCGCCTTCCGAAGGCCGGCACCGAGCGCATCATCCCTGCGGATCTAGTCTTCTTGGCACTTGGTTTCACCGGTGTCGAAGGCGACCTGATTGCCGAACAGTCGAGCACTGAGCTTGACTCGCGCGGCAACCTAGCTCGCAATAACAAGTGGTCAACCAATGCCGATGGCGTTTTCGTCGCCGGTGACGCTGGTCGCGGTCAGAGCCTGATTGTCTGGGCGATCGCTGAAGGTCGTGCGGCGGCAGCTGCGGTTGACGAGTACCTGGAGGGTATGACTGAGCTTCCTGCTCCAGTCAAGCCAACCGACAAGGCATTTTCAGTTAGATAAAGAGTTACCAAACCTTCTCGAAGCAAGTTTCGGGAACTAAACCAACAAAGGAACAAATGAGACGCGCAAAGATTGTTGCCACACTAGGTCCGGCAACTTCAACCTATGAAAGCATTCGTGCAATCATCGAGGCCGGTGTTGACGTTGCTCGCATGAACCTTAGCCACGGCAGCTATGACGTTCACGAAGAGATTTACCGCACCGTTCGCAAGGCTGCTGCCGACGTCAACAAGCCAGTCGGTATCTTCGTAGACCTCCAGGGTCCAAAGATCCGCCTAGCGAAGTTTGCCAACGGCCCTCACATGCTTGAGAAGGGTGACATCTTCAAGATCACCATCAACGAGGTCGAAGGCACCAAGGACATTTGTGGAACCACCTTCAAGGGCCTTTGTGGCGACGTGAAGGCTGGCGACCTACTGCTTATCGACGACGGTAAGGTCACCTTGAAGGCGACTGAAGTTACTGCAGACACCGTAACCACCGTTGTTGAGATCCCTGGATTTGTTTCAAACAACAAGGGCATCAACCTTCCTGGTGTGGCAGTGAACGTACCTGCTCTTTCTGAGAAGGATGAAGACGACCTACGCTGGGGTATTCGCCTAGGTGTAGACATGATCGCTCTATCATTCGTGCGCAACGCGAGCGACATCGTTCGCGTACACGAAATCATGACCGAAGAGGGCAAGTTCCTTCCGGTTATCGCAAAGATCGAAAAGCCACAGGCTGTTGAAGCTCTTGAAGAGATCATCGACGCATTCGATGGCATCATGGTTGCCCGCGGCGACCTCGGTGTTGAGCTTCCTTTCGAAGACGTGCCTCTAGTTCAGAAGCGCGCTGTTGAGCTTGCTCGTCGCTGGGCAAAGCCGGTAATCGTAGCGACTCAGATGCTTGAGACCATGATCGAGAACTCGCGCCCAACCCGCGCAGAGGCTTCAGACGTTGCAAACGCCATCCTGGATGGTGCCGACGCCGTAATGCTTTCTGGTGAGACTTCAGTTGGTAAGTGGCCAGTCGAGACCGTTGAGGCGATGGCTCGCATCATCGAATCAACCGAGGAGAACGGCCTAGACCGCATCCCGGCTCTTGGTACTCGCCCTCACACTCACTCGGGTGCCGTTTCACTTGCAGCTGTTGAGATTGCAGAACTTCTAGGCTCACGTTACGTTGCAGTGTTCACCGAATCTGGTGACTCGCTACGTCGCGTATCACGCCTTCGTTCATCGGTGCCAACCCTTGCATTCACTCCGAGCGAGACCGTTCGCAACCGCCTGTCACTGGTCTGGGGTGCTCACACCTTCCTAGTGGCTCCGGTCAAGCACACCGACGAAATGATGCACCAGGTAGACGAGATCGTTCTTGCTGAAGGCCTAGCCAAGCAGGGCGAAGAAGTTGTCGTGGTTGCAGGAACCCCTCCTGGCATCCCAGGTTCAACCAACAGCCTTCGCGTTCACCGCGTTGGCGACGCCGTAAATGGCGCAGCTCCTGGTTACAAGAGCTAACAAGATCAAAAGAAAAGACCCCGGGAGAAATCCTGGGGTCTTTTACTTATTTGTGCCGAAGGCGGGACTTGAACCCGCACTCCTTTCGGAAAAGCATTTTGAGTGCTCCGCGTCTGCCATTTCGCCACTTCGGCTTGTTGTAACTAGAAGATTCTAGTTGATTCGCGCGCGTTAGATAAATCGAACCGATATCGAATAAGGTTGTCGCCATGGCAGATGTAGTAGCAAAGCGCAGAGTAGTCGTCGCTGAAGACGAGTCGTTGATTCGCATGGACATCGTTGAGACGCTCCGTGAACACGGTTTCGATGTTGTAGCCGAAGTAGGCGACGGAGCACTAGCTCTCGCTGCGGTTATCGAGCACAAGCCTGACCTAGTGGTCATGGACATCAAAATGCCGAACATGGATGGCCTAACCGCTGCCGAACAGATGGCCGACCAAAAAGTTGCGATCGTTCTGCTTACCGCCTTCAGCCAGAAGGAACTTGTCGACCGAGCCAACCAGGCCGGCGCGATGGCATACGTCGTTAAGCCGTTCACTCCGAACGACCTAATGCCTGCCGTTGAAATCGCGCTAAGCCGCCACTCGCAGTTGATTGCCCTCGAGCACGAGATCTCTGATCTCAACGAGCGATTTGAAACTCGCAAGCTGGTTGACCGCGCTAAGGGCCTGTTGAACGAAAAGATGAACCTCAGCGAACCTGAGGCTTTCCGTTGGATTCAGAAGGCCTCTATGGACCGTCGTTTGACCATGCAAGAGGTCGCACAGACCGTCATTGAGCAGCTGGGCGCACCAAAGGCCTAGGTTCAAGAGCTTTGTTAGCTCTTATCCTTCAAGAAATTCGTGATGCGAATCGTCGACAAACGACGTTCTTGATCGTCTACACAGACGATTTCGTGAATAGTTAGCGAGCGACCCAGTTGAACGGCCTTGCAGGTGGCCGTAACTGTTCCCTCGGTGGCTGACCTCGAGTGAGAAGCGTTTACCTCGATGCCCACGGCAACCTTGCCAAGTGTGTGGGCCCAAACGTTAGCAGAAAAACTTCCGAGGCTCTCGGCCAAGACCACGTAGGCACCGCCGTGAACGTAACCGAGCGGCTGGGTGTTTCCGAGCACCGGCATGGTTGCCACTGAGCGTTCGGCACTGAGTTCTAGCAGCTCAAAGCCCATCTTGTCGGCCAGCGCGCCCATTCCGCGAAGCTCGAGAAGTGCTGCCGCCTCTGGGCTTAGTTTCGGTGATGACTCAGTCAAGTGCTGCTCCTGCATTAGGTCGGTTGGGCAAAGTAGGCTTGCCTCATGAACGCTAACCAAAAGCCTACTCTGCTGCTCATCGACGGGCACTCGCTTGCCTTCAGAGCGTTCTATGCACTCAGCCCAGACAGCTTCAAGACTCCGGATGGTCAACACACCAACGCCGTGCACGGTTTCATCTCGATGCTGTTGAACATCCTTGGCGCTGAGAAGCCGACCCACCTAGCTGTCGCATTTGACCTTTCACGCAGTTCATTCCGCACCGAGGAATACCCGGAATACAAGGGCACCCGCGGTGAAACCCCGCCGGAGTTCAATGGCCAAACTGAACTTTTGCGCGAAGCGCTAACCGCGATGAACATCAAGACCATCACGCGCGAAAACTACGAGGCAGACGACATCCTGGCCAGTTTGGCCGATCAGAGCGGCGCGAAAGGTTTCAACGTATTCGTGGTCTCTGGAGACCGCGACACATTCCAGTTGATTAGCGAATCAACAACGATTCTTTACCCGGTGAAGGGTGTGCTGAACCTCGCGCGCATGGATGATGCCGCCGTGCTTGAGAAGTACGGAATTCACGCAAAGCAGTATCCAGATTTGGCCGCTTTGGTTGGCGAAACCTCAGACAACCTCCCTGGAATCCCTGGTGTTGGCCCGAAGACCGCTGCGAAGTGGCTGCAGGCGCACGGCGACCTTGCCGGAGTCCTGGCAGCCGCTGATGAAATCACGGGAAAGGTTGGCGAGAGCCTGCGCGAACATCGTGAGCTGGCTGTCCGAAACCGTCGCCTGAACCACCTGGTTCGCGACCTCGACTTCGATTTCACCCAGGAAGACCTGCTGCTCGGTGGAGTTGATGAGACTCAGGTTCGTGAAGTCTTTGCAAAGTTGCATTTCAAGTCATTGACCGAGCGCGTGCTTCGCGCCAGGGGAGTCACGCCGGGTTCAGGTTCGGCAGCAGACACCAAGAAAGCATTTGCGGACGCATTTGAAGACGAAATCGAAGCCCAGTCTGAAAAGACCTATGCGCCGATCGAGCTGCCAGACAGCGAATCGGTATCGCTCGCCGAAGCCAAGAAGTGGTTGCTGGAGCAAGTTGGCACCATCGGTGTCAGTTTCGAACTGACCACCGGGGGAGTCACCTCAATCGGTTTTGCTACTGAGAATGTTCGGAAGTATGCGGCGGTGTCTTCGAACGAGGTCCTAAACGAAACTCTAGGTGCCTGGCTAACCGACGCGACCTGCCAAAAGGCGGTCTATGGTGCTAAGGATGTCACCAAGACCCTGCTCGACTTCGGCGTGAAGATCGAGGGCGTGAACTACGACGCTCTGCTCCTCGCTTATCTACTCAACCCAATCCGTCGCGGATACGAAATCGATGACGTGGCCTTGGAATACCTGGGTCTTTCGGTTACGCGATCAGACCCGAACCATTTGGTTGCCGAAGAAACAACGGACGCGAGCCTGAATGCATGGTTGGGCCTGGTTATTGCCGAGCGCCTATATCCTCAGGTTGAAGACGAAGAGCAACTTCGCGTTTACGGTGAGGTCGAACTCCCAACGAACGCGGCGCTCGCTCGAATGGAGCACCTTGGTGTCGCAGTAGATGTGCCAAAACTCGAAGCTCTGTTTGAGCGTCTTTCTACCGAGGTGGCTGAGGTAGCGCAAAAGGCCTACGCAATCATCGGCCGCGAGATCAACCTTGCCTCACCAAAACAGCTGCAAACCGTGCTATTTGACGAGCTTGGCATGACCGGCACTAAACAGGTGAAAACCGGATTCTCGACCAATGCAGCCGCATTGAACGAACTCTTCGAACAGACGCAGCATCCTTTCCTCGAGCGTCTCCTCGAGCACCGCGAAGCAACCAAAATTCGTCAGATTGTTGAGACGATGCTCAAGTCGGTCGGCACGGATGGGCGAATCCACACGAACTATGTTCAAACCGGCACCTCGACCGGTCGACTTTCATCCGAGAGCCCGAACCTGCAGAACATTCCGATCAAGAGTGAACGCGGTCGCGAAATCCGTGACGCATTCATCGTTGGCGAAGGCTTCGAGACTTTGCTGACCGCTGACTACTCACAGATCGAAATGCGCATCATGGCTCATCTTTCCGAGGATGAGGGCATCATCGAGGCTTTCAAGACCGGCGAAGACCTCCACCGTTTCGTTGGAGCGCGCATCTTTGGAGTCACCCCGGATGAGGTCACCAGCGCAATGCGTTCCAAGGTAAAGGCGATGAGCTACGGTCTTGTCTACGGTTTGAGTGAATACGGACTTGCCAAGCAACTGCGAATCCCGAACGCCGAGGCAAAACAGCTGATGGCCGACTATTTCGCTCGATTCGGCGGAGTGCGCCGTTATCTTGCCAGCGTGGTTGATGAAGCCAAAACTCTTGGATTCACCCGCACCGTTTACGGCCGACGCAGACCATTCGATGATTTGAACAGCAAGCTGTTCCAGGTTCGCGAGAACGCCCGACGCGCAGCGCTGAACGCGCCGATCCAGGGCACTGCTGCCGACATCATGAAGCTGGCGATGACTCGCATCGACCAAAAGATGATTGAGGCAAACCTCAAGAGCCGCATGCTGCTGCAGGTGCATGACGAATTGGTCTTCGAGGTCTCGAGTGGCGAACTTGAGGCGCTTCAGGCCATCGTGGTCAACGAAATGGAGCACGTGGTTGAGCTATCGGTGCCTCTTGACGTTCAGATCGGCATCGGTAGAAGCTGGGATGAGGCCGCTCACTAGTGGTCAAAGAAACAATCACGATCAAGGCTGCCGAGGGTTTGCATGCGCGACCAGCGGCAGAATTTGTTCGAATTGCTGCGACCGCCGGCCACGCGGTGCTGATCGCCAAAAGCAACGGCAACAAGGTTCGTGGCGACAGCATTTTGTCGCTACTTAGCCTTGGCGTGAAACAGGGCGAGAAGCTAACCATTGAGGTCACCGGCCCGGATGAAGAATCCTTGCTCCAGAGCCTAATTACCGTTGTTTCAGGATCGAATAACCGCTAGGCTAGAGAAGCATGTTTTTTCATGCATCACCTATCCGTTGTTGCGACGGAATCCCTAGGAAAATCCTTAGGTTTTGTCGCGACCCTAGAAATGCCCGTTAAGAGAAAAATACATTGACTAAAGCAACCAAGCAGGTAGCCGTAAACGACATCGGCTCAGCTGAAGACTTCCTAGCCGCAGTAGAGGCAACCCTGAAGTTCTTCAACGACGGAGACCTAATCGAAGGTACCGTTGTAAAAATCGACCGCGACGAGG
>WLGA01000062.1 GCA_009703445.1 Actinomycetota bacterium
CCGCCACGGAGGGCCCCTTCATCCGGGTAATCAGGCATGTGGGTGCGTTCACCGCTGTACTCGACAGCCGAACGCACATCGATAAGCGGGTTGCCGAAGTGATTTAGAACATCGTCGCGGAAGGCGCGAATCTTTGAGTCATCACGCTCAACTACCGGGTAATCGCTAGGCGTAACTTTGGTCTCTTCGCGAGTCAGCTCGCGCCCCTCTGCGATCCACGAATCGCGACCGCCGTCTAGGAGGCGAACATCCTCGTGACCGAATAGTTTGAACACCCAGAGTGCGTATGAAGCCCACCAGTTGCTCTTGTCACCGTAGATCACGACTGTGGTGTCACGGCTTATGCCTACGCGCGAAAGCAATGTGGCGAAACCTACGCCGTCAACATAGTCGCGAGTCACAGGGTCATTGAGGTCGGTGTGCCAGTCGATTTTGACCGCGCCAGGGATGTGTCCGGTTTCATAGAGAAGTACGTCTTCGTCAGACTCGACCAAAACTAAGTTCGGAAGCTCTTTGTTCTGAGCCAACCATTCGGTGCTCACAAGTACTTCAGGGTGAGCGTATTCTGCGAATTTTGGTGATGGATCGAGCACAACAGACATAAATCCGGGACTTTCTCTTCGGTTATTAGACTTCTACTTACAAGGTTAAGCGAGTTCGCGTGAACACCCTAATGATGAGGCAATAATTGGCAACTTTCAGCAACAACTACGACTCCTTGTCCTCTCGCACCCCTTCAGTTAGCACAACCGAGCTCCTGCAGGAGTTAGTCCCACCTCGTGAATTCGCCGAGGCGAGCTTCAAAAACTACATTCCGCACTCTGAGTATGAGTCGCAGACCGTTGCGCACGCTCAGGCCAAACTGTTTGCAACCGGTAAGCCGCTCGGCAAAGGCTTGTTCGCCAAGAAAGAGCCAGTTCCTGCAGGAATCTACCTGGATGGTGGGTTCGGAGTTGGAAAGACTCACTTACTCGCGGCCATTTGGCATGAATTCAAAGGCAAGAAAGTCTTTGGTAGCTTCATCGCTTACACCGGTTTAATCGGAGCACTCACTTTCGCAGAAGCCGTCAAGGCGCTTTCCAAATACGACTTGGTCTGCATCGACGAGTTCGAACTCGACGACCCGGGCGACACGATGATGATGTCCCGCCTGCTCAACGAACTCGAAAAGCACGGCGTTCGCTTTGCAGCAACTAGCAACACTCCTCCTAACGCCCTGGGTGAAGGTCGTTTCGCTGCCTCTGACTTTGCTCGCGAGATTCATGGAATTGCTGACCGATTCAAGATCATGCGAATCGACGGCGAAGATCACCGACACCGACCGGTAAACATCGCAGGAAGAATTGACACCTTTTCAGACGTGGATGACTGGCTCGCGCAGGGGAGTGTTTCTAACGAGAAGGTTCTCGTTGACGACTTTGACACCTTGTTGAAGCACCTTTCGACGATTCACCCATCCCGGTATGGGCGCCTCTTGAAATCTGTCGACCGAATTGGATTCACCGGCGTGCACGTTTTGAAGGATCAGGTTGAAGCGCTGCGCTTTGTCGCGTTCATCGACAGGGCATACGAAGCCCAGGTTCACCTTCGCGCCGTTGAATTCGCTTTGACCGAGGTCTTCTCTCCGGAATACCTAAGTGGTGGCTACCGAAAGAAGTATTTGCGAGCTGTTTCTCGCATCGGCGCACTAACCGACGCGTCCTGACGTTTTACAAACACGAAACATTTCGAGTAACGAACCGAAACTTTCGTCCGCGAAACTCTCTATGTAGCCAAGAGTGACTTGGCTCCTATTTGTTTTCTTAGAGAGAGGTCAGCAAATGGATCAAGGAAACACGGCATTCGTGCTCATTAGCGCCGCATTGGTGCTACTCATGACCCCAGGTCTTGCATTCTTCTACGGAGGTATGGTCAAGGCCAAGAGCGTCGTCTCGATGATGATGCTCAGCTTCGGATCACTTGGACTCATTGCAGTTCTTTGGGTTCTTTACGGTTACGCAATTTCATTCTCAAACGGAGGCGCAGAGACCTTCATTGGAATCGACGGCTGGTTCGGAATCGATACTTCGTTCCTAGGTCTTTCTGCTCAGGTAGCTGACGCTGCAAAGCCTGCTGGCGCCTTCCCATCGATGGCCTTCGTTGCTTTCCAAGCGACCTTCGCAATCATCACCGTTGCACTTATCTCGGGAGCTATCGCTGACCGTGCAAAGTTCGGCGCATGGATGGTCTTTGCTGGTCTATGGGCAACCATCGTCTACTTCCCAGTTGCTAACTGGGTATTCAACTTCACCCTCGAAGACGGCAAGGTCGTCGACGGCGGTTGGATCGTTTACGGTCTAGGTGTTATCGACTTCGCCGGTGGTACCGCGGTTCACATCAACGCAGGTGCTGCGGGTCTAGCTTTGGCTATTGTTCTTGGCAAGCGCTTCGGCTTCAGCAAGGGCATCACCCAGCCACACAACGTGCCGCTAACCCTGTTGGGTGTTTCACTTCTATGGTTCGGCTGGTTCGGATTCAACGCTGGCTCAGAGCTAGCTGCCGACGGCATCGCTTCAATCGCATTCATCAACACCCTTGCTGCTCCGGCCGCTGCGATGTTGGGTTGGATCATCGTTGAGAAGATCAAGCACGGCAAGGCAACCTCAATCGGTGCTGGTTCAGGTGCGGTTGCTGGTTTGGTAGCTATCACCCCGGCCTGTGCTTCAATCGACCCAGTCTGGGCAATCGTTCTAGGTGTTATCGCCGGTGCACTCTGTGCTCTGGCTGTAGACCTTAAGTTTGCACTTGGCTTCGATGACTCACTTGACGTAGTCGGTATCCACCTAGTTGGTGGAATCGTCGGAACCCTATTCATCGGTATTTTCGGAAACAACGTAGGTGCAGCGTTCGGCTTCGGATGGCACCAGTTCGCAATGCAGGCACTTGGTGCCGGTGCGGTTCTGGTCTACTCATTCGTTCTAGCGCTAATCATCGGATTCGCAGTTGAGAAGACCATCGGATTCCGCGTAAAGGCTGAAGACGAAATCGCAGGCATCGACACCGTTGTTCACGGTGAAGAGGCTTACGCATTCGGCGCAGACCGCGGCTAATATCTAAGCAAGCCTTCGGGTGGAGCTCCTTCGGGGCTCCACCTTTTGGCGTGTCTGAAAGAGAGATCATGACTAACGATCAAACAATGTTCCTAATCATCTGCTCAGCGATGGTTTTGTTTATGACCCCGGGCCTTGCCTTCTTCTATGGCGGGCTCGTTAGAGCATCGAGCGTGGTCTCGATGATGATGATGAGCATTGGCTCTCTGGCGCTAATCGGCGTCATGTGGGTCATCTTCGGCTACGCCATGTCTTTTGGCGGCGCCGGCACCGGTCAGTTCATTGGCATCGATGGAGTATTCGGAATTGACCTCGCGAAAATCGGCCTCGAAGATGTAGTTGCTGCCGCTCAGGGTGGCGATGGCTTGGGTCTAGCGTTTGCTGGCTTTCAGGGGACCTTCGCTGTTATTACCGTTGCCCTCATCTCCGGAGCGATTGCAGACCGTGCCCGTTTCGGTTCATGGATGGTTTTTGCGGGTCTTTGGGCAACGCTCGTCTACTTCCCAGTCGCTGGCTGGATTTTCAACTTCACCGTAACTGATGGCAAAATCACCGATGGCGGCTGGCTGGTCTACAACATTGGCGTAATGGACTTTGCCGGCGGAACCGTGGTCGAGGTTGCATCTGGAGCATCCGCTCTTGCTCTCGCCTTAGTCCTGGGCAAGCGCTTCGGCTTCACCAAGGGAATGCACGCTCCTCACAACGTGCCACTGGTGCTAATCGGTGTCGCAATCCTTTGGTTCGGTTGGTTCGGCTTCAACGCTGGATCAGAGCTTGCTGCGGACGGTATTGCCAGCCTGGCGTTTATTAACACACTTGTTGCACCAGCCGGCGCGATGGTTTCTTGGGCCATCTATGAACAGATCGCTCACGGCAAGCCAACCTCGGTTGGCGTAGGTTCTGGGGCGATTTCAGGACTGGTAGCCATTACCCCCTCCTGCGCTTACCTAGACCCAGTGTGGGCACTCGTGCTCGGTCTGATTGTTGGTGTGGTTTGCGCCCTCGCAATCGAGCTCAAGTTCATCCTTGGCTTTGATGACTCTCTTGATGTTGTTGGGATTCACCTCGTAGGTGGAATCGTTGGAACGCTATTTATTGGCCTCTTCGGGCAAAATGTGGGTCTGTTCTTGGGCTTTGGCTGGGACCAGTTGGGCAAACAGGCTCTCGGTGTTGTCGTCGTCATGATTTACGCATTCTTGATCTCTTACGCTCTCGGTTGGGTTATTCAGAAGACCATCGGATTCCGAGTAACAAGCACGGATGAGATTGCCGGCGTAGACCTCGTGCAGCATGGCGAGACCGGCTACGCGGGTACCGATCCTCGTTGGACCTGGAAGGGTTAGCGGGGGAGACACGCAACAAGTTGAGTTTGCTTGAACCGAATTTTTCGGTTAGAGTATTCAAGTTCTCGAAAGAGAGCAACGCGGATGTGGCTCAGTGGTAGAGCACAACCTTGCCAAGGTTGGGGTCGCGAGTTCGAATCTCGTCATCCGCTCGCAGTACGGGCGTAAGCCTCGCAAAGCATGGTGGAGTGGCTGAGCGGCCCAAAGCAACAGCCTGCAAAGCTGTAAACCCACGGGTTCAAATCCCGTCTCCACCTCGATTTACATAATCAAATAAATGGTCGATTGGCGCAGCGGTAGCGCACTTCCTTGACATGGAAGGGGTCACTGGTTCGATCCCAGTATCGACCACCAAGAGAAAAGCCCCGACAATGTCGGGGCTTTCTTGTTTTTGTGACCTATTTGATCTTCAGCGTTTTGGCGGTGGCGGCCAGCGACGCGGTCGCCTTGGCAGGGTCGGCGGAAAGTTTTGTTCCGAAACTTGGAATGATTTCCTTCAGCTTTGTGTGCCAACCATCAAACTCTCGAGAGAAACTGCGCTCAAGCACCTGCAACATTACGAAGACTGCGGTTGAAGCCCCCGGAGACGCTCCCAGAAGGCCTGAGATGGAGCCATCAGCCGAAGTTACTACCTCGGTGCCGAACTGCAGAACCCCTCCCTTCTTGCGGTCTTTCTTGATTACCTGAGCACGCTGGCCTGCATCAAGCAAACGCCAATCCTCTGGCTTTGCCTCTGGCATAAACTCAAGCAGCGATTCAAACTTCTTATCCTTCGACTTAGCGAGCTCGCCGACGAGGTACTTGATCAGAGGGAAGTTACCTAGACCAACGGCCAGGTATGGAATCAAGTTTGCCGGCCTCAAAGTTGCAGGCAGATCGAAGATGGAACCATTCTTCAGAAACTTCGGGTTTGCTGTCGCGTACGGGCCGAAGAGCAGGCTGGTTTGACCATCGACAACTCGGGTGTCTAGGTGCGGAACCGACATCGGGGGAGCTCCGACGCTTGCCTGGCTATAGACCTTGGCCTGGTGCTTCGCAACGAGAGCCTGATTATCGGTACGTAGCCATTGACCGCCAACTGGGAAAGTTCCATAGCCCTTTGCTTCACCGATTCCAGACTTTTGCAGCAACTTAAGAGCCCAACCACCGGCACCCACGAAAACAAACTTCGCCTTTCGATACGAACGCTGACCAGTCTTGGTGTCACGAATCGTGACGTGCCATGACTTGTCCTTGAGACGCTGCACGCCCTGCACCTCGCTGCCAGTGGCGACGGAGACACCTTGGCTCTGCAGGTAAGCGAAGAGCTGGCGAGTCACGGAGCCGAAGTCAACGTCGGTTCCAGATTCAATGTAGGTTGCAGCAATCGGCTCGGAACCAGAGCGACCGGCAATCAAAAGCGGTGCCCACTTAGCAATCTGCTTAGGGTCGGTTGAAAACTGCATACCCGCGAATAGCGGCTGGCTCTTTAGAGCCTCAAAGCGGCGTGACAGATAGTCAACGTCCTTTGCGCCTCGAACGAAGGTCATGTGAGGAGTTGAGTTGATGAAAGTGGATGGGTTGCCAAGAATCTTCTTTTCAACCAGGTATGACCAAAACTGTCTAGAAAGTTGAAACTGTTCGTTGATCGCAACGGCCTTGGTGGCGTCTGGAAGAGACCCATCCTTGCTATCCGGCATGTAGTTGAGTTCACATAGAGCGGCGTGCCCGGTTCCGGCGTTATTCCAAGGATTTGAGCTCTCGAGAGCAACCTGATCAAGGCGCTCGAATACTTCGATTTTCAAATTTGGTGCGAGTAACTTTAGGAAGGTTCCTAGGGTTGCGCTCATTACGCCGGCGCCGATGAGGATTACATCTGGGTTCTCTGATTTACTCACTGATTCAGTCTAACTTCCCCGTTGGGGCGAGGTTGTCTAACTGCCCGAGATGCTGGTCAAAAGTTCTAAATGCTTGTTCCGACGAGTTGACCAATAGCGTAAGTGATGCCCATGGTCAGAAGGCTCACCACGACGTTGCGAAGGATTGCCTTGCCTGATCTCGCGCCACCAATTCGTGCTCCCACAAAGCCGGTGATTGCCAGCGACGCGATTACCGCGGCCACGGTCACCTGGATGCGGTAGTCAACCCACGGGCCGGTAACGGCGAGGAGGGGCAGCAAAGATCCTCCAGCGAAAGCAACGAAGGAAGATATTGCCGCTTGGCCTGGGCTGGCGTGCTGTTC
>WLGA01000063.1 GCA_009703445.1 Actinomycetota bacterium
CAACCCAGTCGTAAACTTTGGCGCTGATCGGATCGATGCTTGGCATCACCATGACGGCGCCGATTAGCTTCAAGAATGGGTTTGGCTGCAGCAGCAACAGCTTCGCCATGCAGTGGTGCCCAGCATAAATCTTGCCTTCAGAAATCAACTGAACCTTGGCAGCAGCCTCTTTTTCGGTCAGACCAAATTCGGCTAGCTTTGCCCACTGGTATGGCTGCGCATCAATTGGAACTAGCGAATTCTTGGTGATCCAGTTAGCGGTCGTGGTGCAAAAGCCACAGTCGCCGTCAAAGATCAGGATGTTTGTCATTTGGGGCGGACTAATCCTGGCTCGGAACGGCAATAACGCCAGCGTCGAAACCATCCTCAATTTCAACCTCGCGGATTTCGACCTGAAGTTCGCGAACTGCTTCGCGAAGAGCGCGTTCTGAATCAAAGCCTGCTGCGCGACCAGAAGAAACGATTGCCAGCAAAATTGCACCGAGTTCAGCCTCGCTGGTCACGGTGAACGGGCCAGGTGCATCTGCATCCAGCAAACCGATCTTCTCAGCCTTGCCAATGATTTTGTCGGCCAGGGCAAGGGCGGGCATCGCCTGAGGGATACCATCCAAGATTGATTGGCGGTGAGGCTTTTCCTTCTTCTTGTGGTCATCCCAGTTGACCATCACGTCATCGCCGGTCTTGGCCGCATACTTTTCGAGCTCCTCGGCGTTGCCGAAAACGTGTGGGTGGCGGCCCTTCATTTTGGCCGCTGAGACTCGAGCAACATCTTCGATGTCGAACTTCTCACCAAGGGTGCCGGTTGAACCGAGATCGCTGTGGAAAATGACTTGGTACAGCACGTCACCGAGCTCTTCGATAACCTCATCACGGTCGCCAGACTCGATCGCATCGATGAGCTCGTAGGTCTCCTCTAGGAGGTACTTGGTGAGCGAGTTGTGGGTCTGCTCGGCATCCCATGGGCAACCGCCCGGGGCGCGCAACTGGTGAGCAACGGCAATCAGATCATCTAGCTGGGTCATTTTGCTGCCTTGTCGTTATCGGTGGTCGGTGGCGCCGGCGGGAATACCCTGGCCAAGAAGGCCCAGGCCCAATCGATGATTGGTTTATCTCGCAGTGGTTCGAAGTTAGCATCTCTCGGAGCCGGAACCATCAAGGTCTGCGCCGATTGCAGGTAGCGGGTGCCTGGGAAAAGGTGGGTCAGTTGAACTTGCTGAGCCTCGGTGAGGTCGACCGGCTGAAGCTTGACCTGAAGCCCGAGCACATTGAAATCCTTCAGACCGAGTCGGTTTGCCTGCTGACGAAGTTCGGTGACCTCAATCAAGTTGCGAACCGCTTCAGGCGCGGTTCCGTAGCGGTCTTCTAGCTCGGCCAGGATGGCGTCGAGTTGCGCTCGCGAGCCCTTCTCCCCCGAGGCAGCCGAAAGCTTGTGATATGCCTCTAGGCGCAGGCGCTCTGAGTCAACATACGTGCTTGGAATGTGTGCGTCGACCGGAAGTTCGAGTTTCAATTCGGCCGGGGCCTCAATCTTTTCGCCCTTGAAGTCGGCGACAGCTTCGCCAATCATGCGCAGGTAAAGGTCGAACCCGACGCCGGCGATGTGGCCAGACTGTTCGCCGCCGAGCAGGTTTCCGGCACCTCTAATTTCGAGGTCCTTCATCGCGATCTGCATTCCGCCACCAAGTTCGTTGTTCTGAGCGATGGTAGCGAGGCGGTCGTGTGCGGTCTCGGTGAGCGGCTTATCCGGGGCATAGAAGAAGTAGGCGTAGGCGCGTTCACGACTGCGGCCAACGCGACCGCGAATCTGGTGCAGCTGACTCAGACCGAAGTTCTCGGCGCGGTCGATGATCAAAGTGTTGGCGTTTGGAATGTCGATTCCGGTTTCGATGATGGTGGTCGAAACCAACACGTCAAATTTCTTCTCCCAGAAGTCAACGACAACCTGCTCGAGCGCCGACTCAGACATCTGACCGTGAGCTACCGCAATGCGGGCTTCGGGAACGAGCTCTGCCAGTTGATGCGCAACCGCCTCGATTGAACTAACTCGGTTGTGAACGAAGAAAACCTGCCCCTCACGGATGAGTTCGCGGCGAATCGCAGCGGCAACCTGCTTCTCGCTGTAGGCACCGATGTAGGTGAGAATCGGGTGACGCTCTTCGGGCGGGGTTGCCAGGGTCGACATTTCACGGATGCCGGTGATCGCCATTTCAAGTGTTCGAGGAATCGGAGTTGCCGACATCGAGAGAATGTCGACGTTGGTCTTCATCTCCTTGAGCTTCTCTTTGTGCTCAACGCCGAAACGCTGCTCTTCATCGATGATGATCAAACCAAGCTGGCGGAACTTGACCGATTCGGCAAGCAAACGGTGGGTTCCGATGACCATGTCTACCGAGCCATCTGCAAGACCGGCGAGGGTTTCTTTGACCTCTTTGGCCGTCTGGAATCGCGATAGCGAGCGAACAACAACGGGGAAGCCGGCGAATCGAGCCTCGATGGTGTCGGTGTGCTGACGTGCGAGCAGGGTGGTTGGCACGAGCATGGCAACCTGCTTGCCATCCTGGATTGCCTTGAAGGCGGCGCGAACGGCAACCTCGGTCTTGCCATAGCCGACGTCACCGGCAAGCAGACGGTCCATCGGAATCTCGCGCTCCATGTCGCGCTTGACCTCATCGATGGTGGTCAGCTGGTCCGGTGTCTCGACGAATGCGAACGCCTCTTCGAGCTCATGCTGCCAAGGTGTGTCTGGGCCGAATGCGTGGCCGCGAGACTTCATACGGGCCGAATAAAGCTTGACCAGGTCGATTGCGATCTTGCGAATGGCCTTGCGCGCGTTGCCCTTGGCTCGAGCCCAGTCGCCGCCGCCCATCTTGGAAAGCACCGGAGCTTCGCCGCCTACATAGCGAGTCAGCAGGTCAAGCTGGTCGGTTGGCACGAACAGGGTGTCGCCCGGGTATCCACGCTTGGATGGCGCGTATTCGATGAGCAAGTATTCGCGCTGGTGCTGCTGACGCCCAACGCCACTGGCGCGCTGCACGAGTTCAACGAAACGGCCGATGCCGTGTGTCTCGTGAACCACGTAGTCGCCGGCCTTTAGGCTCAGCGGGTCAACCGCCTGGCCGCGCTTGGCAGCTAGCTTGCGAACCTGCGGGCTGACATAAGCGGTGCTCTTGCCATAGAACTCGCCCTCGGTGAGCACGATAAGTTTCGCATCGGGCGCGGTGAAACCCTTGCGCATGCTGCCCTGGGCGATCTGAGCCTGAATGCCAGCGGCATTGAGCTGCTCGTTCAGGCGTTCTACGGTTCCGTGACCCTCGGCAACCAGGATGATTTGCTGCCCGTTCTTGGCCTGATCTTCGAGCCATTCAATCGATGTGGTCTCGAGGCCCTTGAAGTTTGGAATCTCAAACAGACCTAGATTGATCAAAGTGTCATCGTCGGCACCAAACTGCGAAATGGTGAATAGCTGGCGGCCATCGAGAGCATCCTTGAACTGCGACATCTCGACGAATCCGCCAGAGCTGAGGTCAATCGGAGCTTGCGCCCCCTCGGTCGCGGCATCCCAGGCGGCGTGCAAGAACTCGTCGTTGGTTTCAACCAGGCTGTGAGCGCGGGCAGCCGACTTCTCGGGCGAAAGCAACATCGCCAGCGCATCCTTGGGCAGGTAGTCGGTGAACGGAATCATCGCATCGACCAAAACCGGCGCTAGCGATTCCATTCCATCAACCGGGATGCCTTCGGCAATCTTCGCGAGCATGGTCGAGATGTTTGGGAACTCGTGCAACATTTCGCGCGCTCGGCCTGCCACGTTGGGCGTGATGATGATTTCGCGGGCCGGGTAGATTTCGACCGACTTGATGTTCGCGATTGTGCCATCCGGGTTATGAATCGAACGCTGGTCGGCCACCGAGAATTCACGGATGTCTTCGAGCTCGTCACCGAAGAATTCGAGACGAAGCGCGTGCTCGGCCGTGGTTGGAAAAATGTCGAGGATGCCGCCTCGAACAGCAAATTCACCGCGCTTGGTAACCATGTCAACGCGGTGATAAGCCATTTCGATGAGCTTCAGCGAAAGTTCGAACAGCAGGTAATCCTTGCTCTGCTCGAGGGTTAGCGGCGGGTGGTTAGCCAAACCGGCAACAACAGGTTGCAAGACTGCGCGCACCGAGGCCAACACGTAAACGGCGTGCTCAGGCGCAAATTTCGCGTTGGACAAATCGTTTAGACGGTGCAAAACCTTGAGTCGGCGGCCAACGGTTTCGGGGCTTGGGCTCAGGCGCTCGTGAGGAAGGGTCTCCCAGGATGGAAACTCCAGAATTTCGGCGTTCGGGTCGAGAGATCTCAGGGTCGCGGCAACATCCTCGGCTTCACGGCCGGTCGAGACAACCAAGAGTTGGACCGGTGAGAGTTTGGCGCTGGCACGGAACCGAGAAACGGCGTCGACAACCGCCGTCATCGCACCCTGAGGCGCGATTAGGTCAACGCGTTGAGCTTTGATTTTGGCCTGCAGTGCGGCGAAGGGGTATCCCTCTGAAATGAGTGCGCCAAGGCGCGACAGGGCCTTGAGATTTTCTTCACTCACAAGGTAAGTCTAAGTTGGAAAGCCGGCTGAGTATTCCGCCGTGAGGGCTGACTAGACAGCGGTGTTGAACTTATTTTGAGCGGCGAGAACGCCATCCAAGACGATCGCTTCGACCGCGTCGGCAGCGATTTCGAGGGTCACCGGAAGCCCCTTGCGCTCGGTTGATGAAAAGTCCTTGAGCACGAAGTCTGCGGTGTCCATGCGGCCCGGTGGGCGCCCGATGCCAATTCGCACGCGAGAAAACTCGTTCGAACCGGATGCCGCAATGATGTCACGCAGACCGTTGTGACCGCCGTGGCCGCCACCCGACTTGATGCGAACGTCTTCAGCCGGGATGTCTAGCTCGTCGTGCAAAACCACGACGTGGGCGATGTCGATGTCGAAAAACTTCATCAGCGAGGTAACCGGGCCACCGCTGGTGTTCATGTAAGAGCCAGGCTTGGCCAGGATGACCTTCGGCCCGCCGGCACCAAGACGAGCCTCGGCAACCGAGGCGTTTGACTTGTGGCTCTTGAAGGTGGCCCCGAGGCGATCAGCCAAAACCGATAACGCCATCTGGCCAACATTGTGCCGGTTAGCAGAATAGTCGGGCCCGGGGTTACCGAGCCCGACTATTAGATAAGCCGAGTTAGACAGCTGATTACTCTGCTGCTGCTAGGTCTGCTGCGTGGCCAGCTGCGGTTGCAACAACCGAAGCGATTAGCTCGTCGCCAGGAAGCTCTAGCTTTGCACCTGCAGGAACGATTAGGTCCTTTGCAAGAACGTGGAAGCCAGCGCCCTGCTTGTCGAAGATTGCCTCTACGAAGTCAGGGATGCTGGTTGCAGCAACTTCTAGCTTCACGGTCTTGTGCTCTAGGTCGATAACGGTGCCAGAAAGTGACTCGCCAACAACGTGAACAGGAACCTCAACGTGAACGCGCTCGCCGGCGATTAGGCCAACTAGGTCGATGTTCTCGATGATCTGGGTAACTGCATCCTTGCTTGCGCTCTTTACTAGGACTGACTCAACCTTGCCATCAAGGTTTAGGTCGATAACAGCGTTCTTGTGGCGAAGGATACGTGCAACTTCCTTAGCGTCAACGGTGATGTGGCGAGCCTCTGCGCCGTGACCGTAAATTACGGCTGGGGTGCGGCCAGCAGCGCGGTCGCGACGTGATGCGCCCTTGCCGAATGCGGTGCGGATAGTTGCATCTAGCTTTGCAGCAGTGTTCATAAGAATATTTCCAATCGGATTTTTGTTTTGGTCTCAACTCAAGCTAAAACGCGAGGATACCTGCCGGTGAAACCGGCTAAATGCCCCGTCGATAACGGCTCCGTGTGGAGCCCTCGCCGTTGTCTAGTTCGATTCTACGCGAAAGTAGCGTCTCGCCACAACCGCGGTCAAGAGAATCGCCGTTGAAACAATAACCGCTGGTCCAGGAACACTTACGGCCAACAGTAGGCACAAAACCAAACCCAACACAGGCAAGAACCGAGGCAAAAAGCGCTGCTCAGCCGGCTGACCAAGGGCACTCAGGTGAGCAACCGAATAGTAGAACAGCACTGAGAACGAAGAGAACCCGATGACCGAGCTCAAATCGCCGATAAACACCAGAGAACCTGCGCCAACCGCAATAACGACCTCGGCGACCCAGGGCGACCCAAATCGATTTCTCGACTCAAAGAACTTTGGCAATTCTCGGTCAGTGGACATCCCGGCTGCAGTTCTCGAGACTCCGGCGAGCAGCGCCAGGATGGATCCGAGCGATGCTACTGAAGCAACCGCGAGGACCAACCAATCAAGGTGAAAACCAAGCGCGTTGAAGTAGGCGATGAACGGGGCCTCGGAGCTTGCCAGCTTGATGCCAAGAACTTTGGTTAGAACCGCGGTTAGCAATAGATATAGAACCAGCACCCCACCTAAGGACAACGCAATAGCCTTTGGAATGTTGCGTTTGGCATTACGGACTTCGTCACCTAGCGTGGCAACACGGGCATAC
>WLGA01000064.1 GCA_009703445.1 Actinomycetota bacterium
ATAAGGCAAGCGCAAATGCACTCCTGAGCGAGGCAACGGGCGAAGACTGGGCGGCGAGCAACGGCAAGTATCGCAAGGTGGTTTGGGCCGCCAGGCATGGTTCACGTGAACAAACCTTGAAAATTCTAGGAGAGGCAACAGCATGAAGTTGAAAACTATTCGCTCCGCGGTCTCAACTGCCGCGGCCGCATCATTGTTGGCAATCAGCCTGGGCGGCTGTGCGCTGCTATACCCAAACTGGGAGACCACGGCGAACCCGAGTGACCCTGCCACCGCACCAAGCAGCAGTTCTCCAGCGCCGGTCGACACAGCCTCGGCTACTCCTTCGGCCAGCCCAAGCGCAGCCAAAGCCAAGGCACAAATAACTTTCGTTGACTCCGGCGTCGACGCCGCGGCTGGCGTTATTTATGCGGTTGCGTCGGTCTCAAACGTGGTCGAGGATGGCGGTCTCTGCACCCTCACCTTCATCGGTGCTGGCAAGACCAAGACCGTTACCGGCAAGGCTGAGGCAAACGTAACCACGACCCAGTGCCACCCACTCGAATTGGCTATGGCCGGTTTGCCAAAGGGTGCTGGCCTGATTACCGTGACCTATGACTCACCTACTCACGCCGGCACATCTACCGCAGTCGGGGTAGTAATTCCTTGATTTTTCGCGGTCTAAACAAGCTGATTGGGCTTGCGGCGTCTGCGCTGCTGGCCTTCATTGGCGTGACCGCCTTAGACGTAACTGCCCCCTCAGCCTCGGCAGCGGATGCATCACGATTCGACCCCGGGCTAATCATCAGCGACAGTGTTTTCTATGATTTCGGAACCATGAAGGTTTCGGATATTCAGCGCTTCCTCGAGAGCAAGGTTCCAACCTGTAAGGCCAAGTCTGGCGACCCTACCTGTCTCAAGAACTATGTCGAAGATATCGTCGAAAAGCCGGGCGAGGATGGCAAGTGTCTGCCGATGGCTGCCAAGCCAGCACAAACCGCCGCACAGATTATTTATGAGGTTGCCAGAGCCTGCAGCATCAACCCCAAAGTCCTTTTAGTAACTTTGCAAAAAGAGCAGGGGTTGATCCAATCTGTCAACCCAACCCCATACATGTATAAAGCGGCCATGGGCTTTGGCTGCCCAGACTCCGACCCGGCCATTTGCGGCAAGGTTCACTCGGGTCTGTTCAATCAGCTCTACAAGGCAGCCGGTCAGTTGCAGTGGTACGGAGACCCTAGAGGTTCGTTCACCTACATGAAGGTTGGTCGCACCTCGAACGTGCGCTACAGCCCGAATGCGAGCTGCGGCACCAAGCCGGTTTTGATCAAGAGCATCGCGACAACAGCGCTCTATTACTACACGCCATACACCCCAAACGATGCGGCCCTCAAGAATCTCTACGGCACCGGTGACTCATGCAGCGCCTACGGAAACCGAAACTTCTGGCGTTTCTACACCGACTGGTTTGGCAGCACAATCGGCGGTGGCTTCTTGCTCAAGAGCGCGACCAGCGGCACCTACCTAATTGTTGACAACAACAAATACCTAGTCACCGATCTCGATTTGTTGGCGGCGATTTCACCTCTTGGGCCGGTCGGAACCATCTCGCAGGAATACCTGAATAGCTTCGTCGACTCGGGTGAACTGAGTCGAGTGGTCAAGTCGGTTACCGGCCAGTATTACTTCGTTGAGGGTGGCAAGAAGTTCACCTTCAGTAGCTGCGACTTGGTTGCTCAGTTCGCGCTCGACTGCGCAAAGGCCGTCCAGCTGACAGCATCCCAGCTTGCGGCTTTCGCCAATGGCGGTTCGATGACCACGTATGTTCCAGGTGACGGGTCTTCGACTTTCTTGATCAAGGATGGCACCAAGCGCGAGGTGCTAGACCAGGCTTCGGTTCAGGCCGCTGGTTTGGCGCTGCCTGCCCTTAGCAGCGTGCCGGTCAAGGCGTTCAAGTCATTGCCATGGGGCGAGCCGATTGCCAAGAACAACTCGCTGATCACCAACCGAACCACCGGCGCAAAGGCTCTGATTGTCGGCGGCAAATACTACGAACTGAATGCCCGCACAGCGACCGACATCGACTTCAGTCAATGGTTCGGGCTTAGCTCTGGAACCCTATCCAGTGAGGGTGTCTCGGTCATCAACTCGTTGACGCCTGTTCGAACAATTGCCGCAAACTCGAATGGTCAGGCATACCTGTTGGGCCCAACTGGCAAGCGCAAAATCGCAAACGTAGAGGCGATAAGCCTCATTGCTCCGGCCTTGGCCGACGCGATTTTTGATGTCATTCCGAACACGAATCAAGAACCTCTCACCGCGCCGGTGCTGGCAAAAACCGCTGACGATCCAATGGTTTATCTGATTCGCGCGGCTCAACGCAGGCTCACAATTTCGGCCGCCGACCGATTGAAGTTTGGGTTGACCAGCACAGCAATCGAAACCGTTCCGGCCTCAGCGTTCGACCAGATCACCTTGGCCGATGCGGTTATCGCGCCGGGTGCTTTCGTAAAGGCCAATAATGCCGCAACGACCTATTTGATCGATGGTTTCAACCGTGCACTCGTGGTGTCGACAGCCAGCCAGGCAAAAACCTTGGGCCTCACCAAACCTCGAGCCCTAAAACCCGAATACCTGAAGGCGTATAACAAAAAGGCAAATGCCGACGGCGTTAAATTTAGTTGCGAGGCCGAAGTGCTTATCCCGGTTGGCGGCAAGTTCTTCTCGGTTCACCCGGTCGACGCCTCTGCGTATCCGGGTGCAATCACTGCACTTGACCCACTCACCTGCGCGCAGCTGCCACGCGCTACGACCCAGCTCGGTCGTTTCATTCGAACCGCAGACAAGCAAATCTGGCTGGTCGCAGGTGGCAAAAAGCGATCAATCGCAACCACCGCACAATACCTAGCTCTAAAGGGCGAGCGCTATCCACTAATCGCAGTCGATGAGGCGTTCTCGGCTCGCCTACCGATTGGCGCAAAGGCGCCGGCGGTTCTCGGCGGCACCGTAATTGGTCCAGAAACCCCATCCCCGACAGCATCCCCGACGGCAACACCGACGGCGACACCGACTCCTAGCGCCACGCCAACCAAGTCGCCAACTCCGACACCGACGGTGACTAAGTCGCCAACCCCAACGCCTACGGTCACTAAGTCTCCGGCCCCAACTCCGACTCCAACTGCGACCAGTAAGCCAAGCAGCTACACGGTGGTATCTGGCGACACTCTCACCAAAATCGCAACCCGCTTCGGTGTGACTCAGGCCGCTTTGATGGCGGCAAACAAAATCACCAACCCGAACTCGATTCAGCTCGGGCAGAAGCTAGTCATTCCATAGACTTGACCCATGTCTAAACAGGTCGTCATTCTCGCCGCGGGTATGGGCACTCGCCTTGCTCGCCCGCTTCCGAAGCCACTCACCGAGCTTCGCGACGGACGTTCGATCATGAAGCAGCAAATGGATAACCTGGCTATCGCGTTCGACGACACCTTCCGAGTCATGATTGTCGTCGGCTTCAAGTTGGAAGCAATCATTGAGCGATTCCCTGAAGCGACCTTCGTCTACAACGAGTTTTACGACCAGACCAACACTTCAAAGAGTCTTCTCAAGGCTCTTCGCGCCTCGGGCGACGGGGGAGTGCTCTGGCTAAATGGAGACGTGGTCTTCGACCCACAGGTGCTGGTTCGAGTCACTCCATACATGGATGGAAACCAGTCGTTCGTCGTGGTCAACACCTCGAAAGTGAGCGATGAAGAGGTCAAGTACACCCTCGATTCAGCCGGTTACATCGACCAGCTTTCTAAGCAGGTTCAGCCTGCGCTCGGCGAAGCGGTTGGCATCAACTATGTTGCCGCTCAGGACAAAGCCGCGCTGATCGCACGCCTAACCGAGGTTGATGACCAGGATTACTTCGAGCGAGGTATCGAACTCGCAATTGAGAGCGACGGACTAAAGTTCCAGGCCGTGGATATCAGCGATCTTTACGCTGTAGAAGTCGACTTCCCAGAAGACCTCGACCGAGCAAACGAGCTCTTTTAGGGCTTCTGCCCCTAGGTTCTAGAGTCTCTTCGGGCTCCCAAACCTTCACAGTAAACAGCACCAAAAGCACCCAGCCGATTTCAATCAGTATGCGGCTTTCGGTAGCACTCCAAACCAAGAGGCCGACAAAGGTAAGCACCGGCCAAAGATAAAGGGCGCTCGTGTGTCGCACGGCTAGGCGCCAAGCCTTCACGAAAGTGAAGACAATCAGAATCATGAACAGCGCGAGGCCGATTGCGCCAATCTGCATCCAAACATCCAAGTAGGCATTGTGCGCCTGGTAGTAGGGCACTCGGTCAATCACCACGAGACCTTCGTAGGGTTCGACGCCTGGAACCCAGTTGCTAATCCAGCCGAGCCCGGTCCAAGGGTGTTCGCCAATCATCTTCAAGACGATTTTCCAGATTCCGCTGCGGCCGGTCATGTCTGGAGTCTTGCCGAAGAACTCAAAAACCTGCGCGCGGAACAAAAGCACGAATACTCCGGTGATGGCCGCGGTAGCCCAGGCGAAGCGGTAGTAGCGGTGTCTGGTGTCTCGGTCTTTACCTTCGGCCAAGATCGAAACTAGGGCCGCCACTGCGACTGCGACAAGGGCGAAGCCGATACCAGCCGACTTAGCCAGATACACACAGATTCCGCTGGCCACAAAACTGATTGCGCTGATCCAGCGACTGGTTCCAACAATCGCGTATTCAACCGCGAATGCCACCAAGCCCAGCATGGCCACGAACGCCAGAAGGTTCGAGTTGCCGACGATGCCCTGGATGCGATGCCCCTCAAACAGGTTGCCCTGAGTCCAATAGAAGGCGTCGGCCGGGGGAGTGTCGCCCGAGTAGTTCTTGAAAATCGGAGCAATTGGGCCACGCACCACTAGCGCAGCGAATAGTTCAAATAGCATCGAAGTCGCCAGGATGAAGCGAATCACATTCGAGAAAACCCGCAGCAGGTGTCGCCAGCTGAATCTTGAAACCAGGAATAGGGCGAAGAGCGAGGTCAGAACCTGGGCGAGCGTGGCGAGTGCCGACCAAAACGGGTAGGCCGACCAGATCGTGCTGGCGCCCATCCAAGCAAGGAGCGCGTAGAGAGGCCATGGAACGATGCGCAGGGTGAGCATCGGTTGACTCTTGAAAAAGAGCACGAATGACGTGATTGCCAAGAGGCCAATCACAGCACCCCAGCCATACCAGCCGATGGAATAGCGCAGGGAGTCACCGGCGAGCAGAGTGAAAATGGCAGCAGACGCCACCCAGGTCTTAACCCGGTAGCCCTTTTCGCGCGTATTGAAAATCACGCGAATCGGTTGCGTCAGTGCATTCATGCTGGCTCTCTAGATAGGTGCTCAGCCTCAAGTCTATTTCGACTCATTTAGGCTAAGTTGCTTTTGTGGCAGTTCGCCAAAACAGGGAGGGAGCATCGTGCTGGTCAAAATTACAAACAATGCTCGCGACTATGCCTGGGGCTCGAAATCATTGATTCCAGATTATTTTGGGGTCCCTGCCACCGGCCGACCGATGGCCGAGATTTGGTACGGCACGCACGAGGGTTCGCCTGCTCGACTCACTGACACAAACGAGCCTCTACTCAGCGCTCTCGGAGGCCAGCCGCTTCCGTTTCTGCTAAAGATTTTGGCGGCCGACACCCCGCTTTCGATTCAGGCCCATCCCAACTCTGCGCAGGCGGCCGATGGTTTCGCCCGCGAGAACGCAGCCGGAATTGGCTTTCAGGCTTCTGACCGAAACTACAAGGATGACCGCCACAAGCCCGAGATGATCGTGGCTCTAACCGAATTCGAAGCTCTCTGTGGTTTCAAGTCCACGAAGCAGATTCGCAATCTGCTCGAGAGCATGCTTGACCCAACCGATGTCTCGGATGGTCTTAGAACTCTGGTGAACCATTGGCTCGAGGTATTCGGTTCCGAAGACGGGCTCCGAAAGCTATTCGTAGACATCGTGAGTCGCCGGGGAAACCTCGACGGAGTTACCGCAGAGCTGACCCAGCAAGCCAACCTTTCGGCTCAGTTTGAACTCGCTGCAAGACTCAACATCCTTTACCCGGGAGACCCGGGCGTTGTTCTTGCTCTGCTTATGAACCACGTTTGGCTTTCACCTGGCGAGGCATTGTTTTTGCCGGCTGGCAACATCCATGCCTATTTGAGTGGTCTTGGCGTCGAAATCATGGCTGCCTCTGACAACGTTCTGCGCGGAGGGCTAACCCCAAAGCACATCGACGTTGCCGAACTTGAACGCGTGTTGGTGTTTGCCGAGACCGAGATCGAGTTGGTCAAGACCCGTGAGTTGGCCAAGGGCTTGGTTGAGCTCGAAACTCCTGTCGATGACTTCATCCTCTATCGCGCCGAGCTATCGGGCGGAGTGGTGCTAGCCGATTTGAACATCCCGGGTGCCACCATTGTGCTCTGCACCGCTGGCGAAATCGCATTGAGCAACAGCATTGAAGAACGAGTCGTCTTGAAACGA
>WLGA01000065.1 GCA_009703445.1 Actinomycetota bacterium
AGAAATTGTGGAGAACTACGCGACCGGCAAGGTCACGCGGAAAGTGGCTCCACCGCCGAGAGTTTCGTCGGCGACGATTTCACCCTCGTGGCGTTCAATAATGGTGCTGACAATTGAGAGCCCAAGACCAGAGCCGCCGGTTTCGCGGTTTCTAGAGTTGTCGGCGCGATAGAAGCGTTCGAAGACCTTGGCCCGAAGCTGCTCCGGGATGCCTTCGCCGTGATCGCGAACTTCGAAAATGACTTCGTCATTGCGTCGAGCGCCGAATGCAATTTCGATTGACTGTTTCTCGGGTGAGAAACGCCCAGCGTTGTTCAAGAGGTTCGTGAACACCTGTCGGATTGCATTGGCATCGCATTCAGCGAAAATTTTGGTGTCTTTCGCGAGTGGATTACCTTCGAGGTCGACCAAGACAACCTTGCGGTGCTTGTCTGTCACCGAGTAATCCTTGGCAACATCGGCTGCGAGAGCAACCAAGTCGGCTTTGGCAGTCTTTAGCTTGGCGCCTTCATCCAAGCGCGCGAGGGTCAGCAGGCTCTCGACCAGCCCGGTCATGCGGATGGCTTCGCTTTCGATTCGTGCCATGGCCTCTGCAACATCTGACTTCTTCTTGAGCGCGCCCATGCGGTAAAGCTCGGCGTAGCCTCGAACAGAAACTAGCGGAGTTCGCAGTTCGTGGCTGGCGTCAGCGACAAAACGTCGCATCTGTTCAAGCGTCTTGTTTCGAGAACTCATTGCTGCGTCGACGCTGCCGAGCATGGTGTTCAATGATCGGTTTAGTCTCGCGATTTCGGTCTTGCCAGGTCGCTCAATTAGGCGCTGTGAGATGTCACCCTCGGCGACGGCGCGAGCGGTGCGCTCAACCTCTCGCAACGGGCGAAGTGCAGATGCGATTGTGAGCCAGGTACTCATACCGCTGATCAGCAGGAGGAAGAAGCCGAAACCGGCTCCGATTAGCCCATACTGTTTCAAAATGTCGCGGTTTCCCGAGGTCGGCAAGGCAACCACAACCGAACCAGGCATGTCCTGCAGCGGCAAGGCAACGATGCGCCAGTCGGCAAGGTTTGGGTCAGTCAGATTGGCTGTGCCTGACTCATCGGCATCAAATGGCTGACCCTGTGTCTTGATTACCGTGTCATAGGTGAAAGACGAAAGGTTAGGCACGTTCTTGCTGTCTTTGGTCGACGAAACCAAGCCGATTAGCAGGTTGCCTGAGACGTCTAGGTAGGCAACATAGAAGTCGCTCGGAAGGCGGGGAAGAATGAGCTGACGGTTGGCCAAGCGAACCTCGACAAGTGCAGGGTCCTCATTGCTGAGGGTGCTTGCGGTCGAAGTCAGAATGGTGTCAACGTTCTGCTGCAGGTAGGTGCGCAGGAGAGAAACTGTGCCGAGGCTCGAGACGATGAGCAGCACTCCAATGAGGGCAACCGACAGGCTGGTCAGTTTGGCCCGAAGAGAAATGCTCTCCCATATGCTCGAGAGTCGGCTCGGCATTAGTTCGTGCTCTTGGTCGATTTATACATGTAGCCCACTCCGCGCTTGGTCTGAATCAAAGGCTCGGATGTGATCGGGTCGAGCTTCTTGCGCAGGTAGGAGACATAAGATTCGACGATTCCCATTTCACCGTTGAAGTCATACTCCCAGACGTGGTCGAGAATTTGCGCCTTGGTGAGCACTCGGTTCGGGTTTGAGATCAAAAAGCGCAACAGCTTGTATTCGGTCGGGCTCAAATCGACTGACTGGCCGTTTGCAAACACCTCGTGAGCATCTTGGTTGATCTTGATTTCGCCTACCTCAAGCACAGACTCTTCGGTCTCAACCTGCTTGGTGCGACGCAGGATGGCGTTGATGCGGGCCACGATTTCATCCAAGCTGAATGGCTTAGTCATGTAATCGTCGCCGCCTACGGTGAGGCCAGTTACCTTGTCAGCGGTCTCATCACGAGCGGTCAGGAACAGCACCGGGGCGTTGATGCCCATCGAGCGAAGCTTCTTGGTAACGCTGAAGCCATTCATATCAGGCAACATGACGTCTAGAAGGATGATGTCTGGCGCGCCCTTCTCGGCGGCGTTAACGGCATCCGCGCCATTACCCACCGCATGGACGCTGAACCCAGCGAAACGCAGGCTAGTAGAGAGCAAGTCACGGATGTTTGGCTCGTCATCGACGATTAGTACCTTCACGTTTTCCATAACGCCAGTGTGGCAGTGATTCCTGAGAGCTGGCTGAAAGCCACCTGCAAGTTTCTAGAGGTCGTGTGCGTCGATGATTTCGTAGCTGTAGCCCTGCTCAGCCAGGAATCGCTGGCGGTTTTGAGCGAAGTCTTGATCCACGGTGTCTCGTGTGATCAGCGTGTAGAAGTTGGCTGCTCGGCCATCTGCCTTAGGGCGCAAAAGGCGACCCAAGCGCTGAGCTTCTTCTTGTCGCGAACCGTATGAGCCCGAAATCTGGAGAGCAACGGAAGCCTCAGGTAGGTCAACCGAGAAGTTAGCCACCTTCGAGACCACCAGGGTGGTGATTTCGCCAGTGCGGAACTGTTCGAATAGTCTCTCTCGTTCGTCAACCGGTGTTTCGCCGGTGATTTCGGGAACACCCAACGCTCCAGAGATGGCGTGAATCTGGTCGAGGTATTGACCGATGATCAAAGTTGGTTCTCCGGCATGCTTTTTCAGCAGCTTTTGAATCACGGGAATCTTCACCGCCGAGGTGGCTGCCAGGCGATACTTTTCATCCTGGTTTGAAATCGCGTAGGCGAAGCGCTCTTCTTCATCCATGTCGATTCGCACTTCGTAACAGGCAGCCGGAGCGATGTAACCCTGGGCCTCGATTTCCTTCCAAGGCGCATCGAAGCGCTTTGGTCCGATTAGAGAGAAGACGTCGCCTTCTTTGCCATCTTCGCGCACGAGGGTTGCAGTGAGCCCGAGTCGGCGGCGAGCCTGAAGGTCTGCGCTCATCTTGAAAATTGGGGCCGGCAACAGGTGCACTTCGTCATAGACGATTAGCCCCCAGTCGTTGGCGTTGAGCAAAGCCAGGTGGGCGTACTCGTTCTTTCGCTTGGTGGTCAGAATCTGATAGGTCGCGATGGTGACCGGCTTGATCTCCTTGACCGACCCCGAATACTCGCCGATTTCATCCTCGGTCAACGTGGTGCGACGAAGCAGTTCGTTTTTCCATTGGCGGGCAGACACGGTGTTGGTAACCAGGATGAGGGTGTTGGTCTTTGCGGTAGCCATTGCGGCGGCACCAACGATGGTTTTACCAGCGCCACACGGAAGAACGACTACGCCAGAACCGCCGGCCCAGAACTTTTCAACGGCCTGGCTCTGGTAGTCACGGATCTTCCAGCCGTCGGCGCTTGAAAGATCAATCTCGTGCGGGGTGCCCTCGGCGTAGCCAGCAAAGTCTTCTGCCGGCCAGCCGAGTTTGAGGAGTTCTTGTTTTACCTGACCGCGCGCCCAGTCTTGAATCTTGAAAGCCTCGTTGCCCACTGGCCCGTCGAGGAGAAGCGAGATCTTGCGGTTGCGGCTGGCCTCGAGAAGCACGGCACGGTCGGTAGAGAAGAGTTCTAGCTGGTCATCCACGCCTCGGCGAATCGACAGTCGACCATAACGAGACATGGTTTCGGTGATGTCTTGGCGAACGGTGGAAGGAATTGGGAACTTCGCATACTTGTCGAGCACGCCGATAACGAAGTCGGAATCGTGGCCAGCGGCCCGAGCATTCCATAGGCCTAGACGAGTGATGCGGTAAGTGTGAATGTGCTCGGGTGCGCGCTCGAGTTCGGCAAAGATTGCTAGGTCGTGGCGGGCATCCGCGGCATCGGGGTGGTCGACCTCGAGTAGAGCGGTTTTATCGCTCTGAACAATCAATGGCCCCATAGTCATCCTTATAGCCTATTAGCCCAGTGACACTCTTGTGATGCTGGCAAGTGGAAGAGTGCGCTCGATGTCGGCTTTTTTATCCTTGGCGCGAAGTCGTCCGTTTGCGAAACCAATCGGTTCCAGGGTGAATTCGAGCTCGGCTCCGGTGTTCGTGGTGACACCGATAACGATGATTGATTTGTTCTTGATGGCCAACTGAATCGAACGAACCAAGTCATCACCATCTGGTTCAGAACCAAGTTTTTCTTCTTGCTCGCGCAGGCGCTGGATGTCGGCATCCACAGTGGTCGGGTTTGCCGATTGCTCACTGGTGCCAAGGGGAGTTCGAGGCGAAAGAATATTGCCGTTTGAATCAATTCGCACAGCGCTAAAGCCGGCCTCGCGAAGGCCAAAGTAAACCATTTCTGGTTCGAACCGGCAGCCGATGGAGCCGTCAGGCAAGGCATACATGGCGAAAGGCTTCAATTTTGATTCGTTCAAAATCTGGGCGAGCAAAATAGAGTCGAGCGATTTGATGACGCTCTTCGTTTCGAGTTCACCGGCGCCGACGGTTAGGCGTCCAAATCTCTGAGCCGCCTCACGAATCAAATAGTCCACCGGTTGCGGCAACGACTTGCCGGTTAGTTCTAGAAGCCAACCACGGATGTCTTCCTCGGTCAGCCCGGTCTCGAGCCCGTGACTAATGCTGAGGGCAGACATGCGATAGGTCGAGGCCATTCCAATTTGCTCGGTGTCGGCAAATCGGCGAACGGCAATCTCAACGTCGGTAGGCAGTGGCCCGGGTGCGATCAATGAAAGGTCAGCCTGGCAAATCAGTTTGCGCTGCGGCTTCGGCAGAAATGCGCTCGCCGAGTTAGCTGCTGCGGGCAGCTCGCCGCCAAGCGCTGAAAGAGCCCAACTACTCAAGAAGCCATTGTGCGATAGGCCAATTCGCTCTGCGAAGGAAACCACTCGACTGATGCGTGAACTCACCGCGCCATCTGCGAAAGGGTAGTTCTCGCGCAGCTCGCGTTTCAGTGACACTGTGGCAACAGCTTGGTTGCTCTCAATGCTCTGGAGCAAGTCGGTTGCCGAACTCTCACCAAGAAGTCGAAGCCAGATCTGCATCAGGTGCTGGTGGCGTCGCTCGGGCTGCCAGTCGAGCCAGGCCAGCGCCTGAGGGCCAAGTTGCCAGCGGCCATTCGCGAGCCCGATTAGATCGGCGTGGTTCGCGAGTTCGTAAACCTCTCGTGCAAAATCGTTGGTTTGACGAACGTGCTGCGCGAGGCGTTTGATGTCGGGAAGACCGACATTCTTCTTGCCAACTTCACGGATGAAACGCTGCTCGACATCGAATACCAGTTCGGTGAGTGCTTGGCTGGTTTCGAATGCGGCGATTCCAGAATCGCGGTCCACCTCAAGCTGGCTAGGCACCGAGCTGTCAAGAAGCTCAACAGAAGCTACGTCGGTGTCGAGTGCCAGAGTCTGTAGGCAAGCGGCAGTTGATTCAAACAGGGCATACGTGCCATCTGAAGCACGATCAATCAGCATCAGTCGGCACAGGCGATCTGCGGCTGATTCCTCAGGCTGCTCGCCATCCAGGATGGCCACCAGGGCAGCAATTTGTTGCTTCGGAAGACCGGCCACAGTGCTCGCTACCGATTTCGGTTGGCTGAGGCTGTCGGCTAGGTCGAAGAAATCGCGCAAGCCAGAACTGTTCACCATGCGCTGTGAAATGACCGCCTTCAGGTCATCATCGCTTGCTCGGCGAAGGGCCGAAGCAATGCGAAGCAGTTCACTCATGAAGTTACTTGGCCGCGTTCTCGCGAGCGCGACGTCGAAGGCTGACGATCAATAGCGCGATGATGCAAGCCGCGCCGGCAATCAAACCGATTTGAGGGTAAAACACCAAGATAGGCAGCAGCGATGTCGATGACAACGCGAGCAAAAGGGTCACCACCATCACCACGATGGAGGTTCCAATCAGCCCCACCGCCATGAACGCCAGGATGTTTTCCAGTCGTGAACCCGCTGATTTGTTAGAAGTTTGAGTCTCTTTAGCCATCCTTCTAGGATACCTTGGCTAAACGAGCATTGACCCTTGTAAAATAAAGGTTTGCTACAAAGAAAGAGGTCCACATGCCTACCGGCAAAGTCAAGTTCTTCGACGAAGACAAGGGTTTCGGTTTCATCGCATCTGACGATGGCAGCGAAGTCTTTTTGCACATCAGCGCACTTCCGGCTGGCACCACCTCAATCCGCCCTGGCAGCCGAGTTGAATTTGGCATCGTAGATGGCAAGCGCGGTGCGCAGGCCCTATCGGTTCGCGTTCTTGACGCGCCTCCTAGCTTGGCCAAGTTGAGCCGCAAGCCGGCAGATGAAATGGCCTTGATCGTTGAGGACCTCATCCGTTTGCTCGACCACCTTGGTGGCGGTTTGAAGCACGGAAAGTACCCAGAATCATCAAACGGCAAGAAGATTGCGAGCCTGCTTCGCAAGTTGGCTGACGAGCTGGATGCCTAAGACTTTCGACAACAAAACTTCTGCTTACAACGCTGCCGTTGAGGCTTCCTC
>WLGA01000066.1 GCA_009703445.1 Actinomycetota bacterium
GCCAACTTTGCCGGCGGCAGGAAGTGCGCCAGCCACAAAAGGCAACTGACCGCTGGTGAAAACCAGGTTTCCGGTGACCACTGACGGGATGTATGCCGCAACCGGCTTAGCTACCTCAGGAAGCGGGTGACCAAGCTCGATCAGACGAGTTTCAATGATTCCCATACTGGTTATGCCTTAGCCGCGACCGGACGCTTGAAAAATGCGACGTTGCCGCCCATCTTGTTGTCTACGATCTGAACTAACTCCCAGCCTTCAGAGCCCCAGGTGTTCAAAATGGCGGTCTCCTTGTGCAGAAGCAAAGGGGTTGTGATGTACTCCCAGGTAATCATTGTGGGCATCCTCTCAGGGTTGTCGGGTAACCTTGATTCTATGTCTCGTAACAAGCCCGAATCGCTAGGCCGCGGCCTTTTCAAGTTCGTTGGTCTATCGGTAATCGCAGGTGTTCTGGGAATCGCCCTTCTCGCGCCCACCGTAATCATCGGCGGATTCGCCGCATCTGCGGGCATTTCAGTATTCGAAAACCTACCTGACTACATCAAGCCAGTGAATGCATCCCAGGCTTCAACTCTTTATGCAACCCAGGATGGAAAACCTGTCGAAGTTGCCAAGTTTTATCACCAAAACCGCATCTCGGTGAACTATGACCAGATGTCGGTTAACATTCGCAACGCTGTGATTTCTACCGAGGACCCTCGCTACTTCCAGCACGCCGGTGTTGACATCGTGTCATTCGTTCGTGCGGCATTCGGCAACGTTGTTACGGCAGGTGGCGGTGCTGGTGGTTCGACGATCACCATGCAGTACGTCAAGAACTCGCTCGTCGAGGCGGCTCAACTTTCCGGAAACGAAGCGGCAATCGCCGAGGCCACCGCTAGAAGCATCGACCGCAAGCTGCGCGAAATGCGCCTGGCCGTCGCTCTTGAGCAGGTTGCCAGCAAGCAAGAGATTTTGGCTGGTTACTTGAACCTCGCCTTCTTCGGTCACCAGATCAACGGCGTTGAGGCTGCGGCCAACTACTACTTCGGCATCCCTGCCTCTCAGCTGGACATCCCTCAGGCTGCGTTGCTAGCCGGAATGCTCAAGTCTCCGAACGATTACCGCCCGGATGACGATGCGAACCTAGAGCGCGCAAAGGTCCGTCGCGACTATGTGATCAACAACATGCGCGACTCCGGCTACATCACCAATGATGAGGCGCGCGCAGCCAAAGACACCCCGATCATCACCAAGATCACCCACATGCCATCTGGTTGTGAGGCGAACCAAACCGCAGCGTTCTTCTGTGACTACGTTGTCTGGACCGTTCGCAACAACTCAGAATTCGGGCCGAACCCAGAAGACCGCGAGAACCTGCTTCGCCGCGGTGGCCTAGAAATTTACACGACCCTCGACCTAAAGCTTCAGGCAACCGCGCACAACGCGAGCCTCACCTGGGTTCCTTCCGATGACCCAAGCCAAGTTGGAACCGCGAGCGTTTCGGTGCAGACCGGAACCGGGCGCATCCTGGCCATGACCCAGAACCGAGTCTTCGACCAGACCACTACCGAAGAGCTTGGCCACACCTCGGTCAACTACTCGAGCGATAAGACCTACGGTGGCTCTTCTGGTTTCCAGTCTGGTTCGACATACAAGATTTTCACCCTGGCCGAATGGCTAACCAAGGGCTTCAAGCTAAACGACCGTCTTGACGGCCGCGTTCGCACCTGGAACGGCTCGGACTTCTCAGCTCGGTGTGGCTCAATCGGTGGCACCTGGACCCCGCGAAACATCGTCAAGGAACCAGATGACGTTAACGTGATTCAGGCGACTGCGATCTCGGAAAACACCGCCTTCGTCTACATGGCGTCGAAGCTAGACCTGTGCGACATCCGTGACACAGCGATGCGCTTTGGGGTTCGCCGTGCCGATGGCACAGAGCTTCAGTACATCCCTTCATCTGTAATCGGCGTGAACGAGATTTCACCGCTCAGCATGGCCGGCGCGATGGCTGCGGTCAGCAACCACGGCGTCTATTGCAGCCCGGTGGCAATTGACAAGGTGATTGTTCGTTCGACTCAGCAGGAGCTTAAGGTTCCGACCACTCAGTGTTCACAGGCGGTTACCCCTGATGTTGCCGCCGGTATGACCCACGCCATGCGCGCGGTAATCAGCGGCGGAACCGGTGGAGCATCTAGCACCGGAGACGGCGTTGCCCTAGCCGGCAAGACCGGAACCACAGACTCTGGTGTTCATACTTGGATGACCGGCTACTCATCAACCGTTGCAACGGCAACCTGGGTGGGCAACGTTTCAGGCTCTAAGTCACTCTCGGGCATCAAGCTCAACAAGAAGGCCGGAAACACAGTTCGCCACGATATTTGGCGAACAATCATGCAGACCGCGAACAAGCTTTATGTTCCGGGCCCTCTCGACGTTGTGCCTCCTTCAGTTTTGAACGCCACCTACATCACCATTCCTGACGTGACCGGCCAGACCCCGGATGCGGCAAACGAAGTGATCAAGACCAACATGTTGAACGGCTCTATCGTCGTGAAGCAGATTTCTTCACCTCAGCCTGCCGGAACCGTCGCCTACACCCGACCAGCGGCCGGAACCGCAGTTGCCTCTGGTTCTCAGGTCAAGATTTACGTCAGCAAGGGCGGTGGCGCAACCGTGCCAAACGTAGCCGGCATGAGCGTGGTCAATGCGAAGTCGACCCTGTTGCAGGCGGGCTTCCCAGCGGTAAGCGAGCCTCAGCCGACCCAGAGCCAGTTCTTCGTGAAGTCACCAACCATCCCTAAGGGAATGGTTGTGGGCACCGATCCTGCAGCTGGAACACCTGCTGCATCCACCGGAGCAATCCTGCTGATCATCAGCGCTGGCCCATAATCAAATGATTTTGGTTTGGCTGCTGATCGGGCTGGCATCGCTTGGTGTTCTTGCTGCGATTTGGGGCATCGGCATTGAACGCCATCTTTTTGTTATTCGCCGCGAGAGCGTTCGAGTGTTGCCTAGCGGAAGCCAACCACTCACCGTCCTTCACATCGGTGATCTTCACATCGCCCCTTGGCAGAAGCGCAAGCTCGCCTGGATCACAAAACTCGGTGAGCTATCGCCTGACCTAGTAGTCAACACAGGTGACAACCTTGGTCACGCAGCAGCAATAGGCCCGACCCTAACTGCACTCAAGCCGCTTCTCGAGCGAACCGGAGTGTTCGTGAACGGTTCGAACGACTACTACGCCCCGGTTGCACGTAACCCTCTGGTCTATCTAAAGAAGCCTTCCGAGCGAAGCGAGGGGCAGGCCCTCGAAACCTCTCGCCTGGTCGGCGGTTTCACCTCAGCGGGCTGGTTAGACCTAAATAACCGACAGGGTCGCGCGGTAATCAAGGGAACCAGTATCAACTTTGTCGGCGTCGATGATGCCCACGATGGCCTAGACGACCTCAGCAAAATGCCGACCGCGGATGCATTGACCAGCGGCGCTGATTTGGTGATTGGTGTCAGCCACGCGCCATACCTGCGCGTGATTGACGCAATGGGAGAGGCCGGGGTGGACTTGTTGTTTGCCGGTCACACTCATGGTGGGCAGGTGTGCGTGCCGGGCATCGGAGCCTTGGTCACAAATTGTGACTTGCCACGCAAGAACGCAAAGGGCTTGAGCAGCTGGAACGTCTCGGGCAAAACCCTGATTTTGAATGTGGTGGCTGGTCTTGGGCACTCGATTTATGCCCCGGTGAGATTTGCATGCCGCCCTGAGGTCAGGTTGCTAACCCTGCTGCCAAAGAACTGACAGCCTTTAGTTTTGGATTGCCCAAACCTTTGGGCCAAGTGCGATGAACTGACCTGACTCGTTCTGGCAACGAGCGGCTGTGTCCTTCACATAACAAGTGAATGCACCGGCAGTGATCTTGGTTCCGGCTGCAAGCACCTGAGCGCCAGCAGGATCTTGCCACTGCCCGGTTGAACAGACAAACCCAGCGATGTCGCCAGACTCTGGCTGTGCGCCATACAAGCGCACCTGGTAGCCATAGCTGCCATCGCAGTCGGCTGGGGCTGGAATCGGCGTGTATGAAGCGGCGGCTTCGTTCTGTTCGCAGAGCACCTGGTCAAGATCGGTTGTGATTGTGCACCAGCTCGGGCCATCGCCCACGCGGAACACGTATGAGCCAAAGCCGTCGTCGTAAGCAGCAGCGTCAACGGCGGTAATTGTTTCGGCCGGAGCATCAGGAATTAGAGCCGGGTCAGGCGTTGGAATGCTTTGGGATTGGGTAGGTGAACTTGCGCCATCAGATGAAGTTGCGCAGCCCCCCAAGCCGATGGCGAGGGTTAGTGCTAATGCAACAGCAGTTAATCTCGACATACTGGCAAGGGTACCTTGGCTTAAAGTCAGCAAGGCCCTAGACACTCAGGCGATTTCTATAACGTTTAGAACTCGCGAGCAACAAGCTCGGCGATTTCATACGTGTTCAAAGCAGCACCCTTGCGCAGGTTGTCGCCGACAACGAAAAGCTCGATGCTGTTCGGGAAGTCGAGTGACTGACGAATGCGACCAACGAAGGTTGGGTCCTGGCCAACAACCATTGCCGGGGTTGGGTAAAGGTTCTTCTCTGGCTCGTCAACAACCTTGATGGTTGGCTGTGCTGAAAGCACTTCGCGAACTTCATCCGGGGTTAGCGGGTTAGCGAAAGTTGCGTGAACGGTTAGCGAGTGAGCAACCTGAACTGGCACGCGAACGCAGCTCGCAGCAACCTTCAGGTCAGAGATGCCTAGGATCTTGCGAGATTCGTCGCGAACCTTTAGCTCCTCAGATGAGTGACCGCCGGCCTTTAGTGAACCCGCGAAAGGAATCACGTTTAGGGCGATTGGGTGTGCCCATGGTGAGTTAGAAAGATCGTTGCCAGCAGCAGCAAGTGCGCCGCGGACGTCTTCGGTGTTTAGGCCGAGACCGGCATCCTTGCCAACTACAGCGAGCTCGGCTGCAAGCTCTTCGATGCCAGCAGCGCCAGCGCCCGAAACTGCCTGGTAGCTCGAGACTACGAGCTCCTTCAGAGTCCACTTGTCGTGAAGCGCACCCATGGCCGCCATCATGGTCAAGGTGGTGCAGTTCGGGTTTGAGATGATTCCGCGCGGGCGGTTCTTTGCCTGCTCTGGGTTGACCTCAGGAACAACTAGTGGCACGTCTGCATCCATGCGGAAAGCGCCTGAGTTGTCGACGGCAACAGCGCCGCGCTCGGCAGCGATTGGAGCCCAAACCTCTGAAACCTCGTCAGGTACGTCGAACATCGCAATGTCGATGCCGTCGAACGCCTCTGGAGAAAGAGCAACAACGGTTAGCTCTTCGCCGTGAACGGTGATCTTCTTGCCGGCCGAACGTGGGCTAGCGATTAGGCGGATTTCACCCCAGATGTTTTCACGGCTGTTGATGATGCCGATCATGACGGTGCCGACGGCTCCGGTTGCGCCTACAAGTGCGAGATTTGGCTTTGCCATTTGATGCCTCCTGATTAGAAGTGTTTTAAGTATGAAAGATTGGGTGGTTAGAGCGCTAGAGGTTTAGCGCGCTTTAGCGGCCGGTGCCGGCGTAAACGACAGCTTCGATTTCGCTGTCTAGACCGAAGGCTGTGTGCACTGCGCGAGCTGCATCTTCAACCTGGTCGTCGCTGGTAATCACCGAAATGCGAATCTCAGAGGTCGAGATCATTTCGATGTTGATTCCAGCCTTTGCCAATGCCGAGAACAGGGTGGCTGAGACACCTGAGTGGGTGCGCATACCAGCACCGACAACAGAAAGCTTGCCGATCTCGTCGTCAACCTCAACGACTCGGAAGCCAAGCTTTGCCTGGTTCTCCTGCAGAGCAGCAACAACCTTCTTGACGTCTGACTTTGGAAGAGTGAAACCGATGTCGCTAACTGCGTCGACAACGTCAGAACCGGTTGGAGTGTTCTGAACGATCATGTCGATGTTTGCGCCAGCGTCGGCAACAATCGTGAATAGGTCGGCTGCCTTGCCAGGAACGTCTGGAATGCCGATAACCATAATCTTGGTCTGGCCCTTGTCGACTGCTACTCCTGAAACGACTGACTCTTCCATGCCTGCTCCTGCTTTTCCTGAATAAACGATGGTTCCTGGGTCGGTGCTGAATGTCGAACGAACTCGAAGGTCAACGTTGTGACGACGAGCAAATTCAACGGCACGGATGTGCAAAATCTTGGCTCCTGCTGCAGCCAGTTCAAGCATCGACTCAACATCGATTGCCTCTAGCTTGCGGGCACCCTTGATCATGCGAGGGTCTGA
>WLGA01000067.1 GCA_009703445.1 Actinomycetota bacterium
CCACCAGGGAAGCCGCCACCTTGGCCGCCACCAAATCCGCCACGGGCACCAGGGCCCATTGCGCGCATCTGGTCATACTCGGCGCGCTGATCTTTGTCAGAGAGCACCGAATAGGCCTCGGAGATTTCCTTGAAGCGGGCCTCTGCCTTTGCATCACCCGGATTGGTGTCTGGGTGAAACTGGCGTGAGAGCTTGCGATAAGTCTTCTTCAGCTCAGCCTCAGACACGCCCTTAGTCACGCCAAGGATCTTATAAAAATCCTTGTCGAACCAGTCTTGACTTGCCATCTTTAGCGAACCTCTTTTTTGGTGTGAATAATTTATGCCGGGATGTTTACTGCAACCATTGCTGGTCGAAGTAGACGGTCGCCGAGCATGAAGCCCGGCTCAACTACGTCAGCGATGACGTTCTCGGTTACCTCGGCCGAAGGAGTCTGAACCAAGGCGTTGTGGATTTCAGGGTCGAACTTGTCGCCCTTCTCGCCAAACGCCTTTAGGCCAAACTTATCTCCTGCATTGCGAAGCTTGCCAACCACCGCGGCAAACGGAGAACCTTCAAGGTCTCCGTGTGCCTCGGCGCGTGACAGGTCGTCGAGAGCCGGAAGAATCGCACGAAGCACCTCTGCGATGGCAGAGTTGCGAGCTACATCGCGGTCACGCTCAACGCGTGACTTGTAGTTCACAAACTCGGCCTGCAGACGCTGCAAGTCGGCCAATAGTTCGGCTTCCTTGCTCTGTGGACCCAAGTCTTCGACCAGGTCCTTCAGTTCTTCGTCAAGAGGATCAGAGCCCGAAGGGTTGTCTGATTCGAGAGATTGCGAAGCATCGTGAATCGAATCGGATGACCCTTCAGGGTTCATGTTCTCTTCGGTCATTACTTCTTCTCTTCTTCGTCGACAACCTCGGCGTCAACAACATCCTCGGCAGAAGCCTCGGCTGCTGCTTCTTCGCCTTCGGCTGGCTGCGCTGCATAGATTGCCTCGCCCAGCTTCTGCTGTGAAACAACTAGAGCGTCGAATGCGATCTTCACTGCTTCGATGTCTTCTCCGGCGAGCGCGGTCTTCAAAGCGTCGACGTCTGCCTGAACTGAAGTCTTTACGTCCTCAGGTAGCTTCTCGTCGTTCTCCTTGATTAGCTTCTCGGTTGAGTAGACGATCTGCTCAGCTGAGTTGCGGGTGTCGGCTTCTTCGCGACGCTTCTTGTCTTCAGCAGCGTGCTCTTCACCTTCGCGAACCATGCGCTCGATGTCTTCCTTTGAAAGCGATGAACCACCGGTGATGGTGACCGAAGCCTCTTTGCCGGTGCCCTTGTCCTTTGCAGAAACGTGCACGATACCATTGGCGTCGATGTCGAAGGTGACCTCGATCTGTGGCACGCCGCGTGGTGCTGGAGCGATGCCGGCTAGGTCGAAGTTGCCGAGTGACTTGTTGTCACGAACGAACTCACGCTCACCCTGGTAAACCTGGATAGAAACCGAAGGCTGGTTGTCATCAGCAGTGGTGAAGGTTTCTGAACGCTTGGTTGGGATAGCGGTGTTGCGCTCGATCAGCTTGGTCATGATGCCACCCTTGGTCTCGATACCGAGAGAAAGTGGAGTCACGTCGATTAGCAGAACGTCCTTGCGCTCACCCTTTAGAACACCAGCCTGTAGCGATGCACCGACTGCGACGACCTCATCCGGGTTTACACCCTTGTTTGGCTCGCGGCCACCGGTCAAGCTCTTTACAAGCTCAGACACTGCAGGCATACGGGTTGAACCACCGACGAGAACTACGTGAGCAATGTCGCCAACCTTTACGCCGGCTTCCTTGATTACGTCGTTGAACGGCTTCTTGGTGCGCTCTAGTAGGTCAGCGGTTAGCTGCTCGAACTGTGCGCGGGTTAGGGTCTCATCCAAGTTTGCTGGGCCGTTCTCGGTTAGAGATAGGTAAGGCAACTGGATGTTCGCAGTCATTGACTGTGAAAGCTCCTTCTTTGCCTGCTCGGCTGCTTCCTTTAGACGCTGAAGCGCAATCTTGTCCTTCGAGACGTCTACGCCCGAGGTCTCCTTGAACTTCTTCACTAGGTGCTCAACTACACGCTGGTCCCAGTCGTCTCCACCGAGACGGTTGTCACCAGAGGTTGCGCGAACCTGGATGGTTGAGAAGCCCTCATCCTTGCCCACTTCTAGAAGTGAAACGTCGAAGGTTCCGCCACCGAGGTCGAATACGAGGATTAGCTCGTCTTCCTTACCCTTGTCTAGGCCGTAAGCCAGTGCGGCAGCGGTTGGCTCGTTGATGATGCGAAGCACGTTTAGGCCCGCGATCTCACCGGCATCCTTGGTTGCCTGACGCTCAGCGTCGTTGAAGTATGCAGGAACGGTAATAACTGCGTCGGTGACTGCTTCACCTAGGTAGGTCTCTGCGTCACGCTTTAGCTTCGCAAGGATGCGAGCCGAGATCTCCTGTGGGGTGAACTTCTTGTCGTCGACGGCGAAAGTCCAGTCAGTTCCCATGTGGCGCTTGACCGATGCGATGGTGCGGTCAACGTTGGTGACTGCCTGACGCTTTGCGGTCTCGCCAACGAGAACTTCGCCATCCTTGGTGAAAGCCACGATGGATGGGGTGGTGCGGAAGCCCTCTGCGTTAGCGATGACGGTTGGCTCGCCACCCTCTAGAACAGAAACTGCGCTGTTGGTGGTTCCAAGGTCGATGCCTACTGCACGTGCCATTATGTGTATCTCCTTTTGGGCCTTTTGAGCCCGCCTGATTATTACCCACTCGCTCGAACTTGAGCGATGTTGACTCAAGTTTCGCACCAGGGTGAAATCTTGTCAAGCAAGTTGAGTGAGGTTGACTCAACTCTGGGCAAATTCCCAGAGTTGGGGGCGTGGCGAACAAAAACACGGAAGTTATCCGTGTTTTTCGACACGGCAACCGAAACCGCGCCAGCCGAAGATTAACCTTTCATTTCCCTTGTGGCATCGGCAGCCGCCGCTAGAGTTTCGATATGACTTCCAATGGCGCAAGCACTAAGAAACGTGGCACCTTCTCATGGGCACTCTGGGACTGGGCGGAACAGCCTTACCCGACGATCATGCAGACCTTCATCTTCCCGGTCTACTTGGCCGGTGCGGTTGCGACCGCCGGCGACAATGCCGACACCAAACTCGGCTGGGCCACCACTATCGCGGGCATCCTGCTCGCATTGATTGCGCCGGTTCTCGGCCGTCGCTCGGATGAGAGCGGCAAGCGCAAGTTCTGGCTGATGGTCAACACATACGTGTTGGTGGTAATCATGGTGGCCAGCTTCTTCATCGAGCCGAAGCCTGAATACTTCGTGATGGGCCTCGTGCTTTATGGCCTCGGGTCCGTGGTTCAAGAGTCGGCGTTCATCAACTACTACGCGATGCTCAAGTCGGTCACGACCGAAAAGAACATCGGCCGCGTCTCGGGTTACGCCTGGGCGCTCGGATATGCAGGTGGAATCATCTTGCTCTGCGTTTCGCTATTCGGCTTCATCCTGCCGGAAACCGTATTTGGCGCCCCGAGCGAAAACGGGATGTCTGTCCGAATCGTCTTCCTGTTCTCGGCTGCCTGGACTCTGATCTTCTCGATTCCGATGCTGCTAAATGTTCCTGAAATCGCTCGCAAGGATGGCGGCCGCGGCCGCGAGAGCATCGTCCAGTCATACCAAGCGCTTTGGGGCCAGCTAAAGAGCCTTCGCGCTCAGGCTCCGGAAACCTTCAAGTTCCTGATCTCTTCGGCCATTTACCGCGATGGTCTAGCCGGTGTGTTCACCTTCGGTGCAGTGCTCGGTTCCTTGGCCTTCGGTTTCAGCCAGACCCAGATCATCCTGTTTGGAATCGCAGCGAACATCGTCGCCGGAATCGGTGCCGCCGTTGGCGGTCGCCTTGACGACATCATCGGCAGCCGCAGCGTAATCATCGGCTCGCTAGTCGGTTTGATCATCGCCGGTAGCGGAGTCTTCATCTTCGCCGGCCAGGGTGTCATCACCTACTGGATTGGCGGCTTGCTACTTTGCCTATTCGTTGGCCCAGCTCAAGCGTCGAGCCGCACCTTTGTTTCACGCTTCACTCCTCACGGTCGTGAGGGCGAAGTCTTTGGGCTCTACCAAACCACGGGTCGCGCCGTTTCGTTCTTGTCGGGCGCATTCTGGTCAATCTCGATCGCAATCGGCGGTGCCCTCACCGGTGCCGAGAACGCGACCATTTACGGAGTGCTCGGCCTGATGGTCATCCTGATTGTCGGCTTGTTCTTGTTGCTTCGTGTTCACCCTCGCCCACAGGTGCTCGACGCAAAATAAGCAACCGCCCGTTCTCTAGACTTTAGGCATGCTCGATTTCAGCCAGTTGCTGCCGTTTAGCCTGGCCTCACTGATTCTGATCTTGTCGCCTGGCGCCGATTCCTTCGTGCTCCTGCGCATCGCGCACTCTCGTGGAGTCAAAGACGGGATGTCTGCCCTCTGGGGCATCAACCTGGGCAACACCACCCAAGCCCTGCTCATGATTTCCGGAATTGGCCTGGTGGTTTCCAAGAGCGAAGCCGCGATTTTCGTCTTGAAAATTCTCGGCGGGCTATACATGGCCTACTTGGCAGTCATGGCAACCCGGGCGGCAATCAGACCAGCCATGCCGGTTGCGGTCCCTAGCGCCGAAGGCGCTCGCGTTAAAAATGGTTCGCCGTTTATGCAGGGTTTAATCAGCAATATCACCAACCCGAAGCCTCTGCTGTTTTACCTGGCGTTCTTCCCACTCTTCATCGGTTCCGCGAGAAACGTGCCACTTCAGCTAACGATGCTCTCGTCGATTTTCGTTGGGATGGCGCTGGTTTGGCAGACCGTGATTGTTTACGGTGCCGTGAAGCTCAGCGAGACCATGAAGTCTGTGCGCTTCAACCGCATCATGGATGTGGTTTGCGCCATTGCCTTTGCGGCAATCTCGGTGCTTATTTTTAGTGAGCTCTAGCTCTTCTTTGCTGCGCTAAAGCGACGGAACACGAAGAACATCGCTGCGGCAACCAAGATCGCTCCGACTGCAACGCTTAGCCCGATAACCAGACCATTCACCGGCTGCTCTTCGGCCGGCTCCTCATACAGGGTTGCCTCGGGGGCTTCAGAAATCACCATCGGGGTCGCCTCGGCAGATCGAGCCGCAGCGCTTACCTCAAACTCGATAACACCCTCGATTGGGTGGCCATCGGTCGAAACCACTCGATAGGTGATCTTGTAGTTGTCGTCGGCCAGGTTCGGCTGCAACGAAACGGTTAGCACCTCGCCGGTCACCTGATAGTCGGCGTTGTCGACTCGCTCGTTGGCGCTGTTCACGACATCGATTTGGTTCGCGGCATCTTCACCAGCAATCACCAGCAGCTTTTCGCCAAAGGTCAACGCAACAACCGCCGGCGCCGCCCCGATGACAGAGTTTGCCTCAGGGTTTGAAGATTCAAGTTCGGCGTGAGCAAATGCAACCTGGGCAGGAAGCACTCCCGAAATCGCAAGAACGATGGTGGCTAGAGCCTTGGCAAACTTGTTCATCTGAACCTTTCGGGTAGTTCGACATTGTGTAGAATGATTCTATGACTAAGCGCGGGCGCCAACAAGGTGAACTTGAACAGCTCATCCTAGATTCCCTCTGGGATGCCCCTAGCGCGCTCTCATCTCAACAGCTGCTTGAGTTGGTGAGCCCGGATGGCGAACTCGCCTTAACCACCGTTTTGACAGTGCTCTCCCGCCTGACCGACAAAGGCCTGGTTTCGCGCGTGCCTGGTGAAGGTCGCGCATTCCTATTCAGCGCATCGCAGACCAGAGAGCAGCACACCGCCGATTTGATGCTCAAGATTGTTTCAGGTGCAGGTAACCCGGCGTTGGCGTTCAGCCACTTTGCATCTGGACTCAGCGAGGCCGACCTCGCAGCCCTGCGCAAGAGCCTCGACCGCTAACCTTAAAGAGTGTCGCCACTCATCATTCCCATCGCCCTCGAATGGGTAATTCTGGTGACCACAGCGGCCCCATTGATTTTCGTGGGCCGATTCAACAAACACCCTCGACTGGGCATGGCCATCTGGTTTAGCGCTCTGCTTTCGAGCGGTATCGCTACCTTGCTAGCCTTATCCGTTGCCGTTTGGTCAGTATTCGATACTTACTTGAAACTGTCGACGGCAACGCTTGGCTCGGATGGTTGGCTGGCG
>WLGA01000068.1 GCA_009703445.1 Actinomycetota bacterium
CAAAAGTTCTTGCGGTCCATAGGCCACCGATGAAAGTGGGTCGCTCGAGAAAATCGGAAGGGCAATGGTCTTTGGAAGCAGCTGGCCTTCAAGATTCTTATTCGAAAGCTTCTTGCCTAGAAAGAGGCGTTTCGGTTTCAATGAGTCAATCACGAGAGACCAATCTACTCTTAAATGCCAATGGCCCCCTCCCGTTTCCGAGAGAAGGCCATCGAATTTGCAGCGTTTGTTGTTATGCCTTTTCGACTGAGTCAGCCTTGCTAGCCTTCTTAGCCTCTGGGCGACGTCGTGAGCCCATCGAGAGCGTCGACAACAGACCCAGGAACAAGAACCCTGCTGCAGCCCATCCGGTGGCCTTTACGCCATCGGTGAAGCCGTCGTTGGCGGCCTTCTGGATTTCGGCGGCAACCTCTTCTGGGGCGCCAGCGTCAAGAAGTGTCGGCTCGATCATCGGCAAGAATCCACCTGATGAGTCGACCACGGTGGTGCTTAGGCCGTCGATGAACTCAGCCTGCTGAGCTGCAGGCATGCTCTGTAGCGCGGCGGTGTCGAGTAGTCGGCTCTCCGCTGCACCCTGGGTTGCAGTGAACAGGATGGTTCCAAGAACCGCGATGCCTAGAGCTGAACCGATCTGGCGCACGGTGCTCTGTGAGCCCGAAGCCTGACCTATCTTGTTCATTGGCACATCGGTCATGATCACACCGGTTAGCTGAGCGGTCGCCAGACCAACACCGATTCCATAGAGAAGTAGGAACGGAGCGATTGGCCACCAGCTGCCCTCGGTCGATGCAACCAGCGAGATGCCGGCAACGCCAAGAAGCTCGAAGAGCACACCGATCTGAACTGCGCGAACAGCAGGCAGCTTGCCGCTCAGGGCGCCACCGATTGCTGAAGCCAAGAAAGCTCCACCGGCAAGCCAAAGCAGAACCAGACCAGAAGAAACTGGGCTTAGGCGCTCAACGTTCTGCAACCAAAGTGGAAGTGCGAAAAGCAAACCGAATTCACCCATCGAGATGATGAGTGCCGCGAATGAACCGTTGCGGAATGAACCGATCTTGAATAGGTCAAGGTCAAGCAACACGTTCTTGTGTGCCTTCTCGCGTGACTTTTCCCACAGCACGAACAGCACGAAGAAGACAGCTGACACGGCTAGTGAAACAGGGATGATCGAGATGCCGTCGGTTGGCCAGGCGAAGTCGCCAATCTGGAAGGTGTTCTTGGTGCTAGCCATCCACCAGCCGTAGACGCGACCCTCGATGAGACCGAAGACTAGGGTGGCGAACATTACGACCGAGATGAGAGCACCGACGATGTCGATGCCTCCGGCGCGCTGCTCTTCCTTAGATTCTGAAACCCAAATCAAAAGACCCGCAATCACAATCAGGCCAAGTGGCAAGTTGATGTTGAATGCGAGGCGCCATCCGTCGGCACCGAAGTCGGTGGCTAGCCAGCCGCCAAGAACCGGGCCAAGAGCCACCATTCCACCGATTGTTGAACCCCAGACTGCAAACGCGATGCCGCGCTCTTTGCCCTGGAAGTTTGCGTTTACCAGCGAGAGGGTGGTTGGTAGCACCATTGCGCCACCGAAGCCCTGAAGCACGCGGGCGAGAATCATCGAGGTCGCGTCGGTGCTGAAACCAGCCCAAACCGAAGCTGCGACGAAGAGGCTAAGACCGATTACCAGTAGAAGTCTGCGACCGATGCGGTCGGCTAGGGAACCCCAAACCAGAAGTAGTGAAGCGAAGACGAGCACGTAGCTCTCTTGCACCCACTGAACCTGAGTCGAGTTGAGCCCAAGCGCTGCGATGACGTTCGGGAAGATTGTGTTGACGATGGTTCCGTCGATGATTACCAAGGAAATGGCCATCGAAATGAAGACGAGGCCGATCCAGCGATTGCGTGTTTTAGTCATTCCCCTAGGCTACGGCAAGCAGGGCCGAAGCCGAGAGAGCCAAAAGAATTCCGGCCAGCTGTGTTTTGGCGATTTTCTCCTTGAGAAAGATGCGGGCCAGGATGATTGTGCCGAGCGGATACAGCGCGGTTAGCACCGCGACCACGGATAGCGAGCCCGAGCGGCTGGCCAGCGTGAAGAAGACGTTGGCGCTCGAATCGAATAAACCGGCAACCACCGCGGCCCACCAGAACGACATTGGGGCCGGCTGTCGCTCGCCGGAGGCATCCTTGTTTTTGCGCGCTCTAAGGAGGCTGAAAAGCATGAAGAGACCGAGCAAAGTTGCGCTGGTTGCGCGCAGGAAGATGACCGAGGTGAGGCCAGTGTCGTGCGGGGCCTTCGCGAGGGCAATCAGCACCAAGCCGATTCCGGCACCGGCGGCAAGACCGAGGGCGAGGCCTTTTGCGCTAGGCAACCTGACATCTGGGCCAGGAACAAACCCGACCAAAACCACGGCAACCAGGATGCCGGCCAGCGCCACCCAACCCCAAAGCGAGAAACGGTCACCTTCGATGAAACCGACGATCATCGGAACGATGGCCGAGACCACTGCGCCCAGCGGAGACAAAATCGATATAGGGCCAATCGCGAGCGAGGCATACAGGCAGGTCATTGCGAAGGCCGATGCGATGCCGGCGGTGACTCCCCAAAAAATGCCTTCGGCCGAAAAGTCTGCTCCCATGAACAGAGAGGCGATGAAAATCAGGAATAGCCCAGAGAGGCCCGACCAGAAAGTAACAACCACTGGGTTGATTCGGCGAGAGCCGAGTGCGCCGAAGAAATCTGCGAAGCCATAGACCAGTGAGGTCGCAAGGCCGAGGATGATGGTGAGCACGAGATAAGCCTAGTTAAATTGAAAAACCCGAGACTGCGATGGTCTCGGGTTTTAGTGGCTCCGACGGGCGTCGATCCCGTGACCTCACGATTTTCAGTCGTGCGCTCTACCAACTGAGCTACAGAGCCGAAGATGGAAACCATCTTCATTCGATAAAAGCCCTCCTTTTGGGAAGGGCTCTTACTGAGCGATCCTGACGGGACTTGAACCCGCGACCTCCGCCGTGACAGGGCGGCGCGCTAACCAACTGCGCTACAGGACCTTACTTTTGGTGCTTTTTGAATCTTTGGTGTTACTTAGTACATCGCTTCATAGTGACCCCAACGGGATTCGAACCCGTGCTGCCGCCGTGAAAGGGCGGTGTCCTAGGCCTCTAAACGATGGGGCCTATAAAGCGGATACTTCATAGCACCAAGCGTCAACAATAGTCGCTTCCGGGGTTGTTTCGCAACCCGTGTTAGTTTCGTAGGTATGAACACCCGTTTTTCTCGCGCCATTATTGCCTCTGCGGCCGCTGCCGCACTGGTTTTTGGCGCGACGGTGGTTGCTCCATCCTGGGCGGTTCCGAGCTATCCGAGTGCTGCCGAAGTGGCCGCTGCAAAGAAGAATGTTTCGGCCAAAAAGGCCATGATTGCCCGCATCGAAAAGATCGTGCAGGAGCTGGCCGTTGAGGCAAACAAGCTAGGCCGCGTCGCCCAGATCAAGGGCGAAGCTTTCAACCAGGCCCAGGATGCGGTTGACGCCATCACCGCCAAGGTAAACAGCCTCCAGGCCCAGGCCGATGCAGCCAACGCAGAAGCCGATAAGGCCAAGGCGCAGCTAGGCCAGATTGCCGCGCAAATGTATCGCGATGGCACCGGCGGCACATCCCTGAATTTGTTCTTGAACGCCAGCGTCGCGGATGACCTGCTCTATAAGTTGGGTGCGCAGGAGAAGGTGGCTCAGCAGAGCGACACCATCTACAACCGCTCTTTGGCAAAGCAGAAGTATGCGCAGTCACTCACGGATGAGTTGGCCGGCGCAAAGACCGAACTTGCCACCAAGGCAACGGCAGCCAAAACCCTTTTCGTTGAGGCACAGACAGCGGCAAACGCAGTTCAGGTCAAGGTCGATGCCAACAACAAGCTCAACAAGACTTTCTATTCGCAGCTGGCTGTGTTGCAGAACACCTCGGCTGAGCTCGAGCGTCAGCGCGCCGAAGGTCTAGCTGCCGAAGCTCGCCAGAACGCCGGAACCTCGAAGCCGGTGGCTCCGGAACTTTATGCGGTTGGCGATGCCGACTCGGGCAAGGTTCAGATCGCACTCGACTTCGCCAAGGCTCAACTAGGCGAGCGCTATGTGCTCGGCGGAATGGGCCCGGATGTTTGGGACTGCTCCGGAATCACCAAGGCGGGTTACGCGGCAGCCGGAATCTACATCGGCACCCACTCGGCAACCAACCAGTTCAACACCATGGCTTCGGCTCGCAAGCTGGTGCCACTTTCACAGGCTCAGGTCGGTGACCTCATGTGGTACTCGCAGGAGTCTTCTTTCAACGGCGACAAGTATCACGTGGTTTTCTACCTAGGTGGAGACATGATGCTCGAGGCTCCGAACCCGGCTCGAACCGTTCGCATCGTTCCGCTTCGCTACGGTGAATTGTTCCCGTATGCGGGTCGCCCTTCGGCATAATTCTTCGGTTCAGACCCTCGGGTTTGAACAACAAAAAGGACCCCACCAATCGGTGAGGTCCTTTTTCTTTAGGTCTTATTTGCAGTCGCAGTTTCCGCCGCAGCATGACTTCGCGTTAGCGCCGTCACCCTCGGTGTTGTAGCGCACGATGGCTTCCTGGATTAGGCGCTCGGCCACATCCTTGCCCTGCCACTCGCCAACCTTTACCCACTTGCCAGGCTCTAGGTCCTTGTAGTGAGTGAAGAAGTGCATGAGTTCGTTCTTGGTCTGCTCTGGAACATCGTTGATGTCCTGGATGTGAGCCCAGCGAGGGTCCTTGGTCTGCACGCAGATGACCTTCTCGTCGATGCCGCCGTCGTCTTCCATAGGAAGAACGCCGACTGGGCGAACGTCAACAACGACGCCAGGGAAAACTGGGAACTCAAGAAGCACCAGTGCGTCTAGCGGGTCGCCGTCGCCACCAAGGGTCTTGTCGAAGAAGCCGTAGTCAACCGGGTAGACAAACGGGGTGAATAGAACGCGGTCTAGGTGAACGCGACCGGTGATGTGGTCTACTTCATACTTGTTGCGACTTCCGCGAGGAATCTCGATTACTGCTTCGTAACCCATGGTTCTCCTAAATAGGCTTGAGGCGAGAGCAAATCTCGCATGGCTACATAAAGATTACCGAAAAGAGCCCGCCTTGACTGACCGCCCACGCCTGACACCGGCCATCGCCGATGTTCGCCGTGCCGTGCGCGAAAGCTGGGATGCCTCCGGCGTCGTTGCCGGCGACCTGGTGCTGGTTGCCTGTTCGGGTGGCCCGGATAGTTTGGCGCTCGCCGGAGCGGTTGCCTTCGAGGCGCCACGTGCCGGAATCCGCGCAGGGGCAGTGATCGTCGAGCATGGCATCCAAGCTGTTACTCGCGAGGTAGCTGCCCGCACCGCAGATGTTTTGACTGAACTTGGCCTAGACCCGGTTCAGGTTGCGCATGTTTCTGTCGGTGACGTGGGTGGCCCAGAAGCCGCCGCGCGAACCGCTCGTTACGCCGCCCTGGATGAGGCCGCCGCAACCTTGGGTGCGAAGGCGATCATGCTTGGCCACACGCTAGACGATCAGGCAGAGACGGTTTTGCTGGGTCTGGCCCGAGGTTCCGGCCCGCGTGCACTCAACGGAATGGCCGGCCAGGCCGGGCTTTACCTGCGCCCGCTGCTCGGCATCAAGAGAGAGACAACCCACGCGTTCTGCAGTGACTCGGGGCTCGAGCCATGGACCGATCCGCAGAATTCGGAGGACCGGTTCACCCGAGTGCGGGTTCGCCAAAATGTTTTGCCAAAACTGGAATCCGAACTGGGCCCGGGCATTGCCGAATCTCTCGCGCGCACAGCAGAACTCATCCGTGAAGATAGTGACCACCTGGATGAATTGGCGCTCGCCGCATACGAGTCGATCGTGGCGGCTGGGCCGACATCCTTGACCCTGGATGTGCCTGGCCTCGAAGCTCTGGCAAAACCGATCAGAAACCGTGTGATTTTGCGCACTTTGGAGGTTTTTGGAGGCACATTTTCGCGAGTTCACGTGCTTGCGGTGGCCGATTTGGTCGA
>WLGA01000069.1 GCA_009703445.1 Actinomycetota bacterium
GGTCGGCTGCCAACGACTTTAGGTCTGAAATGATTCGCTCGGCAGTTTTCTGTGCCAGTTCCGGAATGATGCCAGGCAGTGGTTCATAGACAAACATCACGTCGGCGTCGGAGCCAAACCCGAGTTCTTCTCCCCCGAAACGCCCCATTGCGATGATTCCAAAATCGAGAATTTCCAGCGGTTTGTCCGCCGAGACGCTAGAACCTGGCAGCTCAACAACTACGTCGAGCATGCCCCGCACGTAGCAAGCTGTGAGATCGCTAAGCGCCTGTGAAATCTGGTCTAGCGAGAGTTCGCCAAGCACCGCTCCCATGGCGATTCGCAGGGTTTCGCGGCGGCGAATTTGCCTCATTGCCCCGGCTGCAGTTTCGCCTTGTTCGTGGCGAGCCACGATGGCGTTGAATTCCACGATCAGTTCAGCCTCGGTCATTGGCACCAGGTCTTCTAGGCGCTCGAACCATGCGGCCGCTTCAGGGATTCGTTCAAACAGACTTGTTGCAAGGCGACTGTTCGAAAGCACCTGGGTCATGCGCTCGGCTGCGCCGGTAGCATCGCGCAGCATTCTGAGATACCAAGGAGACTCTCCAAGGTCCTCGCTGAGCCTCCTGAACGCTAACAGAGCAGAATCAGGGTCAGTGCCCTTGGCAAACCATTCGAGTAGCACCGGTAAGAGCTGCTTTTGGATTGCAGCGCGGCGAGAAAGCCCTGAGGTCAAAGCGGCAATGTTCTTGTGTGCGCCGACCGGGTCGGCGAAGCCAATCGCGTGAAGGCGATCCTCCACCTGTGCATTTGATAGCTCTAGGCTCGTGCCCTCGAGTTTGGCAGCGGCACTGAGCAACGGGCGGTAGAAAATCTTTTGGTGTAGAGCGCGAACTTCGACTTTCACTCTCTCCCACTCGGAATTGAGAGTCTCGGCCGTGGTCTTGAGCGAAACGCTTCGTGCAAGTGGGCGAAGCTTGGCTTCGCTGGTTGGCATTAGGTGAGTTCTGCGCATTTCAGAGAGCTGGATGCGATGTTCAAGGAAGCGCAAGAATTTATAGTGCTTGGCAAACTGTGCGGCCTCGGCTCGACCAACGTATCCAGCAACCGTGAGTGCTTCTAGGGCACCTAGCGTGTCTCGTTGATGAACAGACGCGTCCGTACGTCCATGAACGAGTTGGAGCAGTTGGACTGTGAACTCGATATCGCGCAGACCACCTGGACCAAGTTTGATCTCCTGATTAATTTCATTTGCCGGGATGAACTGCATCACGCGCTCGCGCATCTTCTGAGCAGATTCGACGAAATTCTCTCTACCGGAGGAAGCCCACACCTTTGGCGCAAGCGCAGCGACATAAGCCTCGCCGAGGTCGATATCGCCGGCAATTGGACGGGCCTTCAGCAATGCCTGGAATTCCCAGCTTTCTGCCCAGCGCTCGTAATAGGCAACGTGCGACTCGAGAGTTCGAACCAATGCACCCGCCTTACCTTCGGGGCGAAGATTCGGGTCCACCTGCCAAAGATCTGGCTCGGTGGCAGTCCCATCCATGGCGCGCATCATCCTGGTTGCTAGTTTCGTCGCAACTTCGACGGCGCGATGGTTCTCAACGTCAGGTGACGCGGACTCTGCGACATAGATGACGTCGACATCCGAGATGTAGTTCAACTCTCGGGCTCCACATTTGCCCATAGCCATGACGGCAATTTTCGTGGCGTCGATTTCAAGATCTGTGAACACACCGTGATCTTTTGTGAGCCGGAGTTCGGCCCTGGCAATGGCCAGACCTGCCTCGATTGCTCCGCCTGCGATGTCGGCCAACGCGGCAGCGACAACTGGGAGGTCTTCTTGAGGCGACGAAGATGTTAGATCAAAGATCGCTATTTTGAGAAGTTCCACGCGATAGGCCTTGCGAAGAGTGTTCCAAGCTTCCGCCGTGCTGAACCCCGACTTGAGCAGCGGACTGACCTGACTGGTAATAATCTCGCGGTACTTTTCGGGCCCTAGGTCAATCGAGTGAGACTTTTCGAAAACATTGAAGGCATCGGGTTGGCGTCTAAGGAAGTCGGTAAGCGCCTTGGAGGCCCCGAGCACGGCACAAAACCGGACAGCCTGGTCGTGTTTATTTAGGAGTTTCTTGACGGCAGCTTTGTCTCGCTCAGCAAAATCAAGAAGGCCATTGAGCGCCTGATCAGGGTCCGGCGAAAGCGCAAGCGCAGCCACAGCCGAACGACCAGAGTCACCGACCAAGGCAACAAGTTGATCCAGTTTTCCAATGGTTCCGCTGAGATCTACGAAACCATACTTAGCGAATTCCGATAACCCAGCTGGGCGATCTGCGTACGCCATCTTTAGAGAGATTCGAGGTTGTGCTTCAACTCGAACGGCGTTACCTGTGAGCGGTATTCGCTCCATTCGCGACGCTTATTGGCGAGCACATAGCTGAACACCTCTTCGCCGAGTGTCTCTGCAGCGAGTTCAGACTCTTCGAGCTTCTTGATCGCGTGATCGAGGCTCTGAGGAAGAGGCTGAATACCCATTGCGCGACGTTCGGCGTCGGTAAGGGTCCAGACGTTGTCTTCACTCTCTGCCGGAAGCGGGTATTCCTCTTCGATGCCCTTCATGCCGGCAGCGAGAATCAACGCGTATGCCAGGTATGGGTTAGCTGCTGAGTCAATCGCGCGGTACTCAATACGAGAGCTGTTGCCTTTGTCTGGCTTGTAGAAAGGAACGCGAATCAATGAAGAACGGTTGTTGTGGCCCCAGCTGACATAGCTCGGCGCCTCTCCGCCTCCCCAGAGGCGCTTGTATGAGTTCACATACTGGTTTGTCACTGCTGTGATCTCTGGCGCGTGGCGCAGCAGACCAGCAATGAAGTGCTTTGCGGTCTTTGAAAGGTGGTACTGAGACCCAGCTTCGAAGAAAGCGTTGGTGTCACCTTCGAACAACGACATGTGCGTGTGCATGCCAGAACCAGGGTGCTGGCTGAAAGGCTTAGGCATGAAGGTCGCGTAAACGCCCTGCTCGATGGCAACTTCCTTGATGACGGTTCGGAAAGTCATGATGTTGTCTGCCATGGTCAGTGCATCGGCGTAACGAAGGTCAATCTCGTTCTGACCTGGACCACCTTCGTGGTGGCTGAACTCAACCGAAATTCCGAGCTGCTCAAGCATGCCTACCGCGCGACGACGGAAATCGTGAGCGGTTCCACCTGGAACGTTGTCGAAGTAACCGGCATTGTCGACCGGAATCGGGCCCTCAGGACCAATTTGTGAAGACTTTAGAAGGTAGAACTCGATTTCCGGGTGAATGTAGAAAGAGAATCCGCGGTCGGATGCCTTGGCCAAAGCACGGCGAAGCACATTGCGAGGGTCAGCCGCTGCAGCTTTTCCATCCGGGGTTTGAATGTCGCAGAACATGCGAGCGGTCGGATCGATCTCGCCGCGCCAAGGAAGAATCTGGAAGGTGCTCGGGTCTGGCATGGCCAGCATGTCGGCTTCATACTTTCTTGCGAGGCCTTCAATTGCTGAACCATCGAAGCCAATGCCCTCGGCAAATGCGCCCTCGACTTCAGCAGGTGCGATGGCGACTGACTTCAGAGTTCCGGCAACATCCGTGAACCAAAGGCGCACAAACTTCACGCCTCGCTCTTCAATTGTCCGCAGAACGAAGTCGGTTTGCTTATCCATCGAGTTTTCCTATCTGTTCCTGCTACTAGGCTAATGGTTATGCCTAAAGTTCGCTTAGCAATGGCCCAGACAAACCCAACAGTTGGTGACATTTCTGGAAACCTGGCGCAAACCATCGCAGCCATTGATCAGGCACTTGCGAACGGCGCAAATCTCGTTGTGTTCGGCGAAATGAACCTCGCCGGTTATCCCATTGAAGACTTAGCCGCCAGACATAGCTTTGTTCGTGCAGCGAGCAATTCTGTTGACGCCCTTGCGAACCACCTACAAGCCGACAAATACTCGGATCTATGCGTTGTTGTTGGCTACCCGGCTCTCGCTGAGAGCACTAACGGCTGGTCGATAGCCCACAATGCTGCGAGTGTCATCATCGGTGGTGTTGTCTCTGGCAGGTACGCAAAACATCACCTTCCGAACTATTCGGTCTTCGATGAATTTAGGAATTTCGTCCCTGGAAATGAGCCACTAAGTTTCCAGTTTCGTGGGCTCACTTTTTCCACGCTCATCTGCGAAGACATTTGGCAAGCTGGCGAGACCGTAGCTCACCTGAAGGAATCGCAGGCGGATGTTGCACTCGTCCTGAATGGTTCTCCGTTCGAAGTGTCTAAGACCGACACGAGACTCAAGCTCGTTCAGGACCTTGCCTTGAAGCAGGGCTGCGCTGTGGCATACGTAAACCTCGTCGGCGGCCAGGACGATTTGGTCTTCGATGGAAACAGTTTCTTCGTCAATGAATCAGGCGAGGTTGTAGCCAGAGCCGCACAGTTCAAGGAAGACATTGCCTTCGTCGACATCGAAAGTCCTGCACTGTGCTCATCCCCTTCGACAATCACAAATAACTCAGACGACCTCAGTGAAATCTGGGGCGCTTTAGTACTCGGGCTGCGCGACTACGTAAACAAGAACGGTTTCAAATCAGTCGTCCTCGGGCTAAGTGGAGGAATCGACTCCGCTGTCTGTGCAGCATTGGCAGCGGATGCAATCGGTGCGGAAAATGTATATGGCGTATCCATGCCAAGCAAATACTCTTCGGATCACTCAAAGGGCGATGCTGCCGACTTGGCTGAGCGCCTCGGCTGCCATTACCGAACCGAAGCAATCGAAGGAATGGTCCACGCGTTCGAAAATCAACTCGAACTTGGTGGGCTCGCATCCGAGAACCTGCAGGCCCGCATGCGAGGCGTCATTCTTATGGCCCTTAGCAACTCAGAGGGTCACCTGACTCTGACCACCGGGAACAAGACCGAATTGGCAGTTGGCTACAGCACTATTTACGGTGACTCAGTTGGTGGTTTCGCGCCTCTAAAGGACGTCGAAAAAACATTGGTTTGGAAACTTGCCTCCTGGCGAAATGCCCAGGCCGTCGACCTTGGAAATACACCGCCGATTCCTGAGAACTCGATCTCGAAACCCCCTTCAGCTGAACTAAGGCCAGATCAGGTTGACCAAGATAGCCTCCCTGAATATGACGTGCTGGATTCACTGCTAGACGCCTATGTCGAGCGTCGGCTGGGCAGAGATCAAGTGATTGCGGGGGGTTTTGACCCTGCCACGGTTGACCGGATAATTGGTCTTGTAGATCGAGCAGAGTGGAAGCGCCGACAAGGCGCCATCGGACCAAAAATCACCGGTATGGCCTTCGGCCGAGACCGAAGACTTCCAATCACCAATAAATTCAGATAACGCAGGAGAAGAAAATGGCAGCAGACAAGTTGATTTCAAGCGGTGGCCCATGGGAGTCAGTAATTGGCTACTCACGAGCAACCGTGGCCGGTGACTATGTTCACGTTTCTGGATCCACTGCGACAGTTGACGGAAAGCTTCAGCACGAAGGCGATGCCTACGGCCAAACACTGGTGGCGCTAAACGATGTCATCGCCCCCGCTCTAGCACAGGTCGGTTACACACTTGCAGACGTAGTTCGCTCACGCGTGTACCTATCAAACGCTGCAGACATGGATGCTGTTGGCAAAGCTCACGGTGAAGTGTTCGGCGAGATTCGCCCAGCAGCTACCATGCTTGCCGGAATCCAATTCATCAACCCGGCGATGCTAGTTGAGATCGAAGTCGATGCCTGGAAGCGCAGCTAATGACTTCTCCCCTGCTGCCAAAAAAGGTGCGCACCGCGCATCTTGCTGAGTTCAAGCAGGCTGGGCAGAAGTTTTCTTGCCTAACCAGTTATGACCAGCTAACCGCCGGCATCTTTGATGAAGCTGGCATCGAGGTAATCCTGGTTGGTGACTCGGCAGCAGACAACGCGCTTGGATACGACACAACTCTCCCAATCTCAGTCGATGAGATGATTCCTTTTGGTCGCGCTGTAGCAGGAGCAGTCTCA
>WLGA01000007.1 GCA_009703445.1 Actinomycetota bacterium
CTTAGAGACCTAGAACTGAGTCAAAGTTTGCCTCTTCGAGGCGAGCCTTGACGTCAACCAGGAATCGGCTTGCGTCTGCACCATCGACCAAACGGTGGTCATACGACAGAGCTAGGTAAACCATGCTGCGGATTGAGATTGCATCCTGGCCATTGGCATCGGTGACTACGGCTGCACGCTTGGTGACCACGCCGGTGCCAAGGATCGCAACCTGAGGCAAGAATACGACTGGAGTGTCGAAGAGTGCGCCGCGTGAGCCAGTGTTGGTCAGCGTAAAGGTTCCGCCACCCAACTCGTCTGGCTTTAGCTGGTTTGCACGGGTTCTGGCTGCCTTGTCAGCAATCTGCTGTGCAATCTCCATGATGTTTAGAGACGCAGCGTCACGGATAACTGGAGTCAGTAGACCCTTCTCTGTGTCAACGGCGAATGAAATGTTCTCGCTAGCGTGGTAGACGATGTTTTCGCCATCGATGGTCGCGTTGAGCTTTGGGTGAACGCGCAGAGCTTCTGCGGCCGCTAGAGCGAAGAAAGGCATGAAGTTTAGCTTGCCGCCAGACTTGGCAACAAAAGCTGACTGAACCTTCTGACGAAGCTGAGCGATCTTGGTTACGTCAACCTCGACGACTGTGGTTAGTTGAGCGGTCGAAACCATTGATGCAACGGCGCGTTCAGCAAGAACCTTGCGAAGGCGAGACATTGGCTCTGTGGTTCCACGAAGAGGCGAAGCCTCGCCTGGCACGTATGCCGCCGCAGGGGCAGAAGCAGCAACAGCAGGAGTGGTCGCAACTGAAGCATTCAGAATGTCATCCTTGCGAATACGACCGCCTACGCCGGTGCCAGCAACCTGAGTCAAGTCGATGCCTGATTCCTGGGCAAGCTTGCGAACTAGGGGAGTGACATAGCCAGCGTCGCTCACTGGCGCGGCCGGGGTCACTGCCACTGGAGCCAAAACGACCGGTGCGGTGACAATTGGTGCGCTAACCACTGGGGCTGAGACAACTGGGGCTGAGACAACTGGGGCTGAAACTACCGGCGCTGCAACAACCGGGGCTACTACAGGTGCGGCAGGGGCTTCAACTACAGGAGCCGGAGCGGCCACTTCTGCCACTGCCTCTACGACAGGAGCTGCAGGCGCAGCTGATGAACCAGAACCATCACCGATGATTACTAGGACGGCGCCAACCTGGACGGTCTCGTCTTCCTGAACCAGGATTTGTTCGATGACGCCGGCCACCGGCGAAGGAATTTCAGTGTCAACCTTGTCGGTCGAGACCTCAACTAGAGGTTCGTCGACTGCTACGGTCTCGCCAACCTTCTTCAACCAACGGGTTACGGTTCCCTCGGTAACGCTTTCACCGAGTGCTGGAAGTACTACTGATTCGCTCATTGCTTGCTCCTTGTGGGACTTTCGAATTCTTAGGCGTGTGCGTGAAGTGGCTTGCCGGCGAGTGCAAGGTGTGCTTCGCCGATAGCTTCGTTCATGGTCGGGTGTGCGTGAACAAGGCTCGCCACGTCTTCTGGGTATGCTTCCCAGTTGACGATTAGCTGTGCTTCACCAATTTGCTCGCCAACGCGGGAACCAATCATGTGAACACCCACTACTGGGCCATTGTTCTGGCGAATCAACTTGATGAATCCGGCGGTGCCAAGAATCTGGCTCTTGCCGTTTCCACCGAGGTTGTATTCGTAAGTTGAGATATTGTCAGCGCCGAATTTCTCGGTTGCCTGTGCAGTAGTTAGACCGACCGAAGCGATCTCTGGCTCACAGTAGGTAACCTTCGGAATTCCAGTTTCGTCGATGACTGCTGGGGCTAGGCCGGCAATTTCCTCGGCGATAAAGATTCCCTGCTGGAAGCCACGGTGTGCCAGCTGCAATCCAGGAACGATGTCTCCTGCTGCATAAACACCAGGGATGTTGGTCTGAAGGCGCTCGTTGGTTAGAACCCAACCGCGCTCCATGTTGATTCCCTGCTCTTCGTAGCCGAGGCCCGCAGTGTTGGGGCCGCGGCCAACTGCGACGAGCATCAATTCGGCTTCGAGCTTTTCGCCTGATTCAAGGGTTACAACGACACCAGTGTCGTGCTGTTCAACTCCAGAGAAACGGACGCCGGTCTTGAAGTCGATGCCGCGCTTGCGGAAGGCACGCTCTAGGGCCTTGCTCACAGCAGGCTCTTCATTTGGAACCAGGCTAGGCAAACCTTCGACGATGGTTACTTCTGCGCCGAATGAGCGCCAGATTGAAGCGAACTCAACTCCGATCACGCCACCACCCAACACAATGACCTTGTTAGGTACGAATTCGAGCTGCAGAGCATGCTCGGAAGTAATAACGCGTCCACCAATTTCTAGGCCAGGCAGCGAGCGGCTGTAAGAGCCTGAAGCTAGGACAACGTTTTCGCCGGTGTAGTTGTCACCATTGACCTGAACAGTCTTTGGGCCAACCAAGCGACCTTCGCCAGCTACGACTGTGATGTCCTTCGAACCAACGAGTCCAGTTAGACCCTTGAAAAGACGATCTACGATGCCGTCACGGTACTTGTTAACACCGAGCATGTCGATGGAGCCGAATGAGGCGTTTACGCCGTAGTGACCGGCTTCCTTTACGCTGTCGGCAATCTCGGCTGAGTGAAGCAGGGCCTTGGTAGGAATGCAACCGCGGTGAAGGCAGGTGCCGCCGAGCTTGTCCTTTTCGATTAGGGCAACAGATTTGCCCAACTGTGCTGAGCGAAGAGCAGCTGCATAGCCACCGCTTCCGCCACCAAGAATTACAACGTCAAAGTTGTGGTCAGCCACGAATTTCTCCCTTTAAAGGTTCACTATCAAACAAAAGTTTACTACTTGAAACGGCGGTAGTTAGCGAGACATACCCTCGGCGACGCTCACCAGGGTGCGAAGGACAACGCCGGTCGCTCCCTTAGGCGTGTAACCGTAGGGTGCACCTTCGTTATTCGCAGTGCCTGCAATGTCTAGGTGAGCCCAAGGCTGGGTCCTTGCACCCGATTTAGAGCTTCCGACAAACTCTTTTAGGAATACTCCGGCGAGCAACATGCCTCCAGCGGTTGAGCCGATCTTTGCGTTGGCAATGTCGGCCACATCCGTGTCTAATCTGGCACGCATTTCAGCTGGAAGAGGCATGTGCCAAACGAGCTCACCTGAATCAAAGGCGGCCGCTTCCACAGCAGACACAGCGTCTGCCGTTCCCATTACTGCCGAATAGCGCTCCCCAAGAGCAACCCGTGCAGCCCCGGTTAGGGTGGCAACGTCGATTATCAAGTCAGGGTTTAGCTCCGAGGCTGCAGAAAGACCATCGGCGAGAACCAAGCGACCCTCGGCATCGGTGTTGAGAACCTCTACGGTCTTGCCGTTTCTGATCTTGATGACGTCGTTAGGTCTGGTAGCCGATCCAGAAGGCATGTTTTCGGCCAAGCAGAGGTAGCTAGTCACCCTTACAGGGAGCTTAAGAGCCGCAATAGCAAGGATGGCTTGGTAGACGGTCGCCGCACCGGTCATGTCGTACTTCATACCGACCATAGATGCTGCTGGTTTGATGGAGATGCCACCGGTGTCGAACGTGATGCCCTTGCCAACTAGAGCGAGGTGCTTCAAGGCCTTCTTTGGGCTGTATTCGATTTTGACCATGCGAGGCGGGCGAGCCGAGCCTTGACCCACAGCAAGGATGCCCCCGAAATTCCCAGCCCTAAGGGCCTTTTCGTCCAAGATGGTGACCGAAACATCCATGTCTTTTGTTTCGTCTGCGACGATTTTCGCGAAACTTTGCGGATAGAGAACGTTTGGTGGCGTGTTTACAAGTTCACGAACCTGATTGACTGAGCTCGCAAGAATTCGAGAACGCTCAACGGTTGACTTACTGACTGAATGATCGCTCAGGACCGTGATAGAGGCCAGCTTGGACTTTTTACCCTTGTCTTTGGAGCCGTATTTGTAACCACCTAGAAGAGCACCCTCCAATGTACAAACAGCGTCGCGGTCATCTTCGGAAGGCAGATCGAAAAATATTTCCTTGAATCCATCTAGCTTGCGAGCAGCCGCAGCTCCCAACTCACGTAATGAGTCCTCGTCTAACTCTTCATGACCGGCCCCGATTAGTGCAAATACAGCTCCATTCTGGCCCGGTACGCGAACTAGCGATTCGAACTTGGATGAAGCTCCGAGGGCATTCAAATCCAGTTCTTCCAAGGACTTTGTGTCAACTCGGTGGGGTAGAAGGGTCAGGTTTTCCGGTCTCCCGCTGACGCCTAAAACGTAAACGATGCCAGCTTTGCTGTCAGGAATTTTTGCTGAAACTGAGAGCTTGATATTGGTCATGTGCCAATGCTAATCGGCGGTTCGCGCAGTTAGGATTTAGACATGGTTCAGCCAAGAGACTTGTTCACTATCCACGATGTGGACACCGAGGTCACGCTTGGCCTACACATGATCGGCGGGCTTAGCGGATTCACCGATGCCGGGTCCACTGTGTCGCAGTTTGCCAACCAAATCTTTGGCAACTTAGAACACAAACTACTGATTAGCTTCAACAACGACGAGTTGCTCGACTACCGCTCTCGCAGACCAGTGATGTACTTCGAAAAGGACCACATCGAGTCGTACGAGCCCGCTGTTCTCGGCATCTACCTAGTCTGGGATGAAGCTCGCCAACCATTCCTTTACCTCCACGGATACGAGCCAGACTTCCGCTGGGAGGCATTCAGCGAGGCGATGGCTTTCCTCATCGATTTCTACGCTGTTTCTGACTTCACGTGGGTTCACGCCATCCCGTTTCCGATCCCACACACCCGTTCGGTTGGTGTCACTGTTTCGGGCAACCGAAAAGACCTCATCGAACAGACCTCGGAATGGCGACCACAAACTCAGGTTCCCGGAAACGTCTTGCACCTCTTGGAGTACCGGTTCGCGGCTGACGAGATTCCAACTGCCGGCTACGTGCTCTTGGTCCCTCATTACCTCTCTGAGAGCGAGTATCCGCAGGCTGCCGTCACCGCGTTTGAGCAGGTAACCATGGCTACCGGTCTGGTTTTCCCTACCGACGACCTTCGTGATGACAATGTCCGTTTCCTCGGGAAGCTGAATGCTCAGGTTCAAGAGAACGAGGAGCTCGCCAATATGATTGCGAACCTCGAACAGGGTTACCTAAACGAGAAGTCTGGGCCCAATCAAGCACCGATCCGTAAGCCAGATAGCAAGGTTCCAAACGCCGATGAAATCGCAGCAGAGCTAGAGGATTACCTGGCGAGCCGACGCAAGAATTCGGCGGAAGATACAAAGGATTAGCTTGTCGAAGCCACGCGTTGGGCTCATCCTAGGTTCAGCGGTCTTCGCCTACTTTGTTTCGGTTATTGAACGCAGTTCTATGGGCGTCGCCTCGCTGGCAGCCGCCACTCGCTTTGACACAGGTGCCGCTGCTTTATCTTCACTTGCGGCAGCACAACTTGCCGTGTATGCCGCAATGCAAATCCCGGCGGGCATGGCGCTAGATAGGTTTGGGGCCAGAAAACTGATTGTCTTTGGCAGCCTGTTGACCGGTATCGGAAATCTAACCGTGGCTGTGTCTGAGCAGCTACCGCTCGCTGTTTTCGGCAGAATGATTGTCGGATTTGGCGATGCATTCGTTTTCATTTCGATGATTCGGCTCATCAATGGTTGGGTTTCCGGGCCTAAGGCAACGCGTTTCACGCAACTTTTTGCAAACTTAGGTCAGCTCGGTCAGATATTTTCAGCGATACCTTTCGCATACTTGCTCGGGTCCGCAGGTTGGGGGCCGGCTTTTGGCATAGCAGCCAGCCTTGCGTTCATCGCGGCCGCGACAGCATTATTTGCGATCCGAGATGAACCGGCTGCAATCAGAACCTCTGGAAGCATCGTCGACGCCCTTCGACAGTTTCGCGAGAACATCGCCGACCCGCACACTCGGAAGGCATTCTGGGTTCACTTCACGTTGCAATCGAGTGGCTCGGTTTTCATTCTTTTATGGGGATACTCCTTCCTGGTGCAAGCCGAAAAAGTTCCGAAGGAGCTGGCATCCGTGCTGCTCAGTTCGTTTGTCCTTGTCGGGTTCGTAGTTGGCCCAGTGCTTAGCCAGCTTTGTATTCGTTTTCCCGCACGCAGGAACCGTTTAGTGACAGCGGTATACGGCATCATGGCGTGTGCTTGGCTTTTGGTTCTTCTGACGCCGGGAAGGAACCCACTCTGGCAAATCGTGTTTCTCGTATTAGCGGTTGGAATCGGCGGGCCGGCATCGATGGCTGCATTTGATTACTCGCGAACCTCAATTCCTAAACATCGTCTCGGGTCATCAAACGGCATCATCAATTCGGGCGGGTTCGTCTCGACGTTTATCTGCATGTTTTTAATCGGAGTAGTTCTCGACTTGGTAAAAGCTTCAGGGTTACTCGGATCGACTGATCTCTATTCTCTCGAGGCATTCAAGTTCGCTTTTCCTGTTCAACTTGCAGTTATGTCGGTAGGAATTTTTATGTTCTACCGTGAACGCGGACTCACCAGCGCATTGAAGGAATAGATACCGATCTAAACCGGTTGTTCGTTTGGCAAACACACGCACGTTCTGGTCATACCTGGGCCAATTCCGTGACATAATTGCATCAGACCCAGTCTCCGCAAGTTTTTTGTGGATTTGACATGGGTCTTAGTAATGCCCGGATCAGCAGATAGTTGATTCTGAGAGGTAGATGTGGCTAAGAACACTGAAGACGGAAAAAAGCGCGGTTTCCTTTCTAACCTCCTGCACCCGGGACAGAACAAATCTTCGGGGGAACCTACCAAGAAAGAAGCAACGATTATTCCTGCAACACCTAAGGCATCTAAGCCAAAAGCTGAAGTGACCGAAAAGACCTCATCAAAGACCACCCCTAAGGCTCCGGTAGCATCGGAAGCCAAATCAGCCTCAAAGGCGAAGGCAGCAACTAAGGCGAAGGCTGACGCCAAGCCGACTGCCAAGGAACCTGTTGAGAAAGCAGTTGTTGCCAAAACCGCAAAGGTTGCTAAGCCTAAGGCTGAAGCGGTGACCCCGGTTGCGACCAAGCCTGCCAAGGCAACCAAGGCAACAAAAGCAGAAGAAGCCCCCGCTGCAAAGGCAGAAGCTAAGCCTGCCGCCAAAGCAACGAAGGCTGCAAAGTCGACTGGCCCAGTCGAGGCTAAGGCCAAGCCTTCGAAGGCGAAGAAGGCACCGAAGCTTGGCGACGACGACGAAGAAGACATCGACGAGGCAGACGATTTGGTCTCTGTAGAGGAAATCGTCGCCGAGGCAGCTTCAGCAATTGATCTGACCGTGGTTGACGAAGACCACGATGACGAGCACGAGGACGAAGACAAAGAGAAGATCGTCGTTCCAGAGGGTGCCCTCGTTCTTTCGCACCGTGAAGATGATGACATCCCGGTTCAGACCACCACGATTACCGGTGCAACCGCTGACCCTGTAAAGGACTACCTGAAGCAAATCGGAAAGGTAGCCCTTCTGAATGCCGAGCTCGAAGTCGAGCTAGCAAAGCGCATCGAAGCCGGTCTATTCGCTGAGGAAAAGCTGGCAACCGATAAGAAGCTTTCTCGTGAAGCAGAACGCGACCTCAAGTGGGTTGTGAAGGATGGCCAGCGTGCAAAGAGCCACCTCCTAGAAGCTAACCTTCGTTTGGTGGTCTCGCTGGCAAAGCGCTACACCGGTCGTGGAATGCAATTCCTGGACTTGATTCAGGAAGGAAACTTGGGTCTCATCCGTGCGGTCGAGAAGTTCGACTACACCAAGGGCTACAAGTTCTCGACCTACGCAACTTGGTGGATTCGTCAGGCGATTACCCGTGCAATGGCAGACCAGGCTCGCACCATTCGCATTCCAGTTCACATGGTTGAAGTAATCAACAAGCTAGCTAGAGTTCAGCGACAGCTATTGCAGGATCTTGGTCGTGAACCGACCCCTGAAGAACTAGCCCGCGAGCTAGACATGACCCCTGAAAAGGTTGTTGAGGTTCAGAAGTATGGCCGCGAACCAATCTCACTTTCGACACCGCTTGGTGAAGACGGCGACAGCGAGTTCGGCGACCTAATCGAAGACACCGAGGCTGTTGTTCCTGCTGATGCAGTTGGCTTCACCATGCTTCAGCGTGAGCTAGAGCGAATTTTGGACTCTCTGCACCCACGTGAAGCCGGCGTGATCCGAAGCCGCTTTGGACTTGGTGACGGTGTTCAGAAGACTCTCGACCAAATTGGCGAGGAGTTCGGCGTGACTCGCGAACGAATTCGACAGATTGAGTCGAAAACGATGTCGAAGTTGCGTCACCCTTCACGCTCACAGATGCTTCGTGACTATCTAGAGAACTAAAGTGTTCTACCTTCCCGCCATTCTGATTGGGCGTGCAGCTCGCACGCTCATCAGGAAGGTACGGCCGGGTGGCGGTTCAGCCTTACCGGGTCTCATCCTCAGCAAAATCGCACCAGGGCTGCTGGCCAAAACCCTCAATTCCTTTCCCGATGGATTGGTTGTCGTTACCGGTTCGGCCGGTAAATCGACCACCACGAAAATGCTCGTTGCCATTGCGCGCGCTCACGGCAAGACCGTTTTCACGAACCCTTCAACCGCGAACATCAATCAAGGTTTTTACTCGGCTATCCTCGAGCGTTCGAATATCTTCGGGCTGATTCAGGGAGACGTTGCAATCCTCGAAATGGATGAAGGTCATGCCGCCGAAATTACGAAACGTGTAGCTCCGCGACAATCAACCATCCTCAACGTGCTTGAGGATCAACTTGATAGATTCGTTGACCCGTCGATTGTTCGCGAAAAGCTGGCGATGGTTGCCCGACGCACAAAAGGGCCAATCCTGCTCAATGCAGATGATCAAAACACAGTCATTATTGGTGCCGATCTGTCTTCAGATGCAAACGTTGTGTGGTTCGGCATCGATGAAACTGTTATAGGCAGCACCAAACATGGCCTTGGCGCAGCGCCGACCTACCTACCTAACCTCGAACGTCCGAATGTGGATGCCGAGATTCAGTCAGTGGCGGGAACCACCGCCACAGTACTAATCGCACAGCAGCAGGTTTCTTTTAGCCTGCCGAATCGCGGGCTTCACTATGCTCTGGATTCCGTGGCTGCTTTACTTAGCGCGCGTAGCTACCTAGGTTCAGACTTCGATCTTGATCTCGCTGCGAGCGTGTTAAATGACCTTCCTCCGGTGTTTGCCCGGGGCGAAATCGCTCAAGTCGGCGCAGAAGACGTTGAATTCATCCTGGTTCAGAACCCAATGAGCTTTCAGTTGAATCTAGACAATCTTTCGACAAAGCCCGAACAGATTATGGTGGCCATTGGCCGCGATGTTCATGACCCTTCATGGCTCTGGACCGTGGACATGTCGAACCTCACACACGTAGACATGGTCAGCGGGTACAACTTCGCCGAGATCGCGCTCCGCTTGACCTACGCAGGTGTACCGATTGGTGAAGTTGATGGCGATTTGGAGTCGGCGCTTACTAAGTTCTTCTCCCTGCCGGCACCGTCTTCAGGCATGAAAACCGTGATTTTTTCTGCCGACGCCATGAGACGAACACGAAGAATTTTGGGTTTCACCGATCCAGAGGCGGTGGAGCGATGATTCGACTTGGTGTCCTGTTTCCACAGCATCTAAACCTCAACGGTGATCTGGGAAATGCAGAGGTTATCGCCAAGCAGCTTGAATGGCGAGGTCTAGCCACTGAGATCGTTGCTGTCGAAACTGTTTCCGACCTATCAAACTCACTTGACTTCATCCTGGTAGGTCACGGCTCCACTGCGGCTTGGGCTGCTATCGAGACTCGCTTGCGCTCAATGGCGCCTTCGCTTAGAAAATTGATCACCTCTGGAACTCCAGGATTGGCAATCTCCACCGGGTTTGAAAAGCTCCTAGAACACGGTGCGCTCGGGAATCTTGATGTCAGAAAGTTGCCAGAACGTATTTCGAAGTTCCATATTCAGGGCGATGGAGACAGCGAGGTCCTTGGTTATCTGAACACGGATGTGGATCTCCCGATTTTGCACCGAGAGGGAAATTGGATTTCAACGTTGCTCCACGGCCCAGTTTTGGCTAAGAACCCGATTCTCCTAGAAGAAGTGCTTTCGAAGATTGCCAAAGGTGCAGGAGTTGCACTACCCAACATCCAGGTAAGCGAAAAGGCCGGCCAATTGGCCGACCTGATCGATGAAGTTTGGAAGTTGGAAAGGGACTTATCGAGCGAGTAACTTAGCGCTTTCGTCGTGCCAAGAAACAGCAACCGGCTCGAGTTGAGCCTTCTTCTCGTTTCCGTGGTGTGAGCAAAAAATCAAGTCTCCGCTGGCAAGTTCAACTCGAATGTATGCCTGCGCGCCGCAGACGTCGCAGCGGTCAGCCGCGCTCAGTGTCTCGCGAGATTCCTGCTGGTCTTCGGTAGCTTCTACGGTGATTTCTTGGCTCAATGTGTATCCCTTCCATGACCATATGACCACACCATCACGTCGCCTGAGTGCTTTTGGGTCGGCATTTCGCTAACTGCGAAGTCGGGAATGCGATTATCAAGTGCGAACCGTGTCAGACGAGGGATTCCGCGGCGTTGACGTTAGCATTTTGAGGTGCCCAATTCAGACTACTCAGCTCGCCATCTATCTGTTTTAGAAGGTTTAGAAGCCGTTCGTAAACGTCCGGGCATGTACATCGGCTCCACCGACTCGCGCGGACTGATGCATTGCCTCTGGGAGATCATCGATAACTCAGTGGATGAAGCACTCGCCGGTCATGGAGACCGCATCGAGGTCATTCTTCACAAAGACAACTCCGTAGAGGTGAGGGACAAGGCGCGAGGCATCCCTGTCGACATCGAGCCAAAGACTGGCCTAAGCGGCGTAGAAGTGGTGTTCACCAAGCTTCACGCTGGTGGAAAGTTCGGCTCGGGTTCATACGCGGCTTCAGGTGGTCTTCACGGTGTTGGCGCTTCCGTTGTGAACGCACTCTCCGAAAGACTCGATGTCGAAGTTGATCGTGATGGCAAAACTTATGCGATGTCGTTCCGTCGCGGAGAACCGGGAATCTTCGATGACAAGTCGGGGATTGCCCCAACTAACTCTTTCAAGCCATTCGAGGATGGTTCCATTCTTCGCGAGGTGGGCAAGGTAGCTAAGGGTGTCTCAGGAACCCGGGTGCGCTATTGGGTTGATCCGCAAATATTCATCAAGGATGCGCACTTTTCGACCGATGAACTCGTCGGTCGTGCAAGACAGACGGCATTCTTAGTTCCAGGTCTTGGCATCGGGATCACCGATGAACGCGGCGACGAGAAGTCACATCAAGAATTCCGATACCAGGGTGGAATCGTCGAGTACGCCGATTTTCTGGCCAAGGATGCGCCTCTCACGGCGACCTGGCGACTCTCAGGAGAGGGTAAGTTCACCGAAACCATCCCAGTTCTAGACGAATCTGGCAACATGGTCTCTCGAGACGTCGAGAGAGATTGCGCCGTTGAAGTTGCGGTGCGGTGGGGAACTGGATACGACACCGAGCTGAAGTCCTATGTAAACATTATTTCGACACCTAAGGGTGGAACTCACGTCGCTGGTTTCGAACAGGCGATGCTGAAATCCCTCCGCGGTCAAATCGAGAGCAATGCACGAAAGCTCAAGGTCGGTAACGACAAGATTGAAAAAGAAGACGTTATGGCCGGCCTCACGGCAGTCGTTACCGTTCGTCTGGCTGAGCCACAATTTGAGGGTCAGACCAAAGAAGTGCTTGGCACTCCAGCGGTTCGAAACATCGTCTCGAACGTCATCGCTAAATCACTAGCCGAGAGATTCAACAGCGTGAAGCGTGACGACAAGGCGCAAACCTCGTTACTCCTAGAGAAGATTGTCGCCGAAATGAAATCGCGAATCTCGGCACGCACGCACAAGGAGACTCAACGCCGCAAGAATGCCCTCGAAAGCTCATCTCTGCCAACCAAACTTGTCGACTGCAGAACACAAGAGACGATGGATTCAGAGCTTTTCATTGTTGAGGGTGACTCAGCATTGGGCACGGCAAAACTCGCTCGCAGCAGTGACTTCCAGGCGCTACTGCCAATTCGCGGAAAGATTCTTAACGTGCAGAAGGCTTCTGTGTCAGACATGCTTTCAAACACAGAGTGCGCATCGATCATTCAAGTTATTGGCGCGGGTTCGGGCAGAAGTTTCGACCTTGACGCCGCACGCTATGGCAAAGTCATCCTGATGAGCGACGCAGACGTCGACGGTGCTCACATTCGCACCTTGCTGCTGACGCTTTTCTTCAGGTACATGAGGCCTCTAGTAGAAGCCGGTCGCGTTTTTGCTGCTGTGCCTCCTTTGCACCGGGTCGAAATAGTGAATGCCGGCTCAAAGGCCAACGAAGTTGTCTACACCTACTCGCAGCAGGAGCTGGAGTCGCTTTTGGCCAAACTCGAAACCCAGGGAAAGCGATACAAAGAGCCAATCCAGCGTTACAAGGGTCTTGGTGAAATGGATGCGGATCAGCTTGCTGAAACCACCATGGATAGAAGTCACCGCGCACTTCGCCGGGTACGTGTGGAGGATGCTGTTGCTGCGGAACAAGTCTTTGAGTTGCTGATGGGTAATGATGTGGCGCCGCGTAGAGATTTCATCATCGATTCTGCGGACGATTTCGAACGCGATCGTATCGACGCTTAGGCGTCACGCCTTCGCTTCTAGTTAGTTTCCCACTGAGCCAATTACCGCGGTTTGAGGCGTTCCTGAGGCGTCGCGCTTAGCCTTCTCGCCGCGAAGTTCGATCGGCTTTCCATCGGCAGTTAGAGCCATAATCGGGTCTGAACCAGCCCACGCAAAGTAAAGCTGGTCTTCACCGCGAACGAAGCGCTGTGAGCGCACTCCACCGGTGGCGCGACCCTTGCCAGGGAACTCCGAGAGATCAGAAATCTTTAGAGAGCCGGCGTCTGTGCCCGGAATCGCTAACGAACTGTTAGCGGCTGTAACTACGACGGCGGATTCGGCGCTCTCAACTGCACCAAAGAATACGACCTTTGCAGATTCATCTAGATTGATTCCGGCGACGCCGCCAGCAGGGCGACCCTGTGGGCGAACTACCGATGCGGAATAGTGCAGCAGCTGAGCATCGCTGGATACAAAGATTAGAGTCGACGTGTCGGTTGCTAAAGCGGCCCCAACCAGCTTGTCGCCATCCTTGAGGCTGATCACTTCGAACTCATCCTTGGCCGGGTAATCGGCCACGACTCGCTTAACCACACCCTGTTCGGTTCCGAGAGCCAACTCAGACGTCTCGTTCAGTTCGATAACCGTGAGAATTTGCTCGTCTTTCGGGAGACCTAGGAACTCGTGTGCAGAAACGCTCTTTGCTGGGTCGAACGACTCACCAAAGCTTGGCACATCCGCGGAGTGGATTCGATGAATCTTTCCGAGTGTGGTCACGAAACCGATGTCTTGGCGTGTCGAGGTGGTCACTGAAACACCTATTGCGTCGTGCTTGGTGCGCTTAGCACCACGAACTACTGTCGAATGGCCTTCGAGTCGTGACAGCATGCCGCTAGCGGTCAAAACAATCGTGCAAGGGGTATCTGCAAGTTCTGCATTCACCGACGCCGCCTTAGCCATCGTGATCGGCTTGACTTCTTCAACTTCTGAAATCAAGGTCGTTCGGCGGTCGTCACCATACTTGTCGGCAACCTCAGCCAACTCAGCACTTACTACGGCTCTCAAATTCGCCTCGTTTGCAAGGATGCGTTCGAGCTCTGCGATTTCCGAGATTAGCGTTGCCTGTTCGGTTTCGAGTTCCAACTTCGAAAACTTGGTCAACCTACGTAGACGCAGCTCGAGAATGTACTCGGCCTGAAGCTCACTCAAATCAAATACATCTCGGAGTCGCCGGCGAGCGTCATCTACTTCATCGCTGCTTCTAATGATCTGGATGATTTCATCGATGGAGACGATTGCGACAAGCAAACCTTCGACCAGGTGTAGGCGGGCCTTGCGCTTGCCGAGTCGGGTAGTGGTTCGACGTCGCGTGACCGTGATTCGGTGAGCAAGGTACACGCCGAGTAGATCGCGAAGACCCAGAGTCAAAGGTCTTCCGTCGACTAGGGCAACGTTGTTGATGCCGAATGAGTCTTCCATCGGAGTGAATCGGTAAAGCAGATCCAACACAACCTGAGGGTCGAAACCGGTCTTTAGTTCAATAACAAGCTTTAGCCCGTTCGTTCTATCGGTTAGGTCTGTTACATCGCTAATGCCCTGAAGCTTTTTGTTGTTGACGCCGTCCTTAATCTTTTCAATGACCTTCTCGGGGCCAATTAGATAGGGGAGTTCAGTCACAACCAAACCGAGTTTGCGAGGTGAAACGCTCTCCACGGACACGCGGGCACGAGTTTTGAATACGCCTCGACCGGTCTCATAGGCGTCACGGACACCATCCAAGCCCATGATGATGCCGCCATTTGGCAGATCGGGCCCTGGAATGTACTTCATCAGATCTTCGGTGTTGGCCTGAGGGTTTTCGAGAAGATAGCGAGCTCCTGAAACAACCTCTCGAAGGTTATGCGGAGGCATGTTCGTGGCCATACCAACCGCGATGCCCGAGGCTCCGTTAACCAGGAGGTTTGGGAATGCCGCCGGCAACACTTCAGGCTCCGACAGCTGTGCGTCATAGTTTGGCTTAAAGTCGACGACGTCTTCGTCCAAGCCATCGTTCATCAGCATCGCTGCTTGAGACAGTTTGGCCTCGGTATACCTCGCTGCAGCTGGGCCGTCGTCGAGGCTTCCGAAGTTTCCGTGGCCGTCGATCAATGGAACGCGAAGACTGAACGGTTGAGCCATTCGGACCAAGGCGTCATAAATCGCAGAGTCACCGTGTGGATGCAGCTTACCCATCACTTCACCGGTGACTCGAGCAGACTTTACGTGCCCACGTTCTGGGCGCAATCCCATCTCGCCCATCTGATAAACGATGCGACGATGAACCGGTTTTAGACCGTCTCGGGCATCGGGAAGGGCACGCGCATAAATGACCGAGTACGAGTATTCCAGGAAGGATTCCTGCATCTCTTTTGACAACTCAATGTCAACAATGCGGTGCTCTTCTGGGAAGTCGTTTTTCATCTGGTCTCAGGTCTAGGTTTGCTGCTGTGGCAGACTATTGGTGATGCCTACGATGCTACCTTCCGCCCCCAAAACTCTTGGGAGGCTTTCCGATGTGTTTATCAGCGCACTCGGCTCAATTACGGGAAAATCTAACCGCCTGGGGTTTGGTAAATCAAACAAGGTTTGCGTGATCTTGGTCGACGGGCTCGGCTCCGAAAATCTAAGAACAGCTGGCGGTCACGCGCCATTCTTGAATGCCGCTCTCAAAGTATCGAAAAGCATCAATACTGTTTTCCCAAGCACAACCGCATCTGCGATTACGAGTTTCGGAACCGCAATGTCTCCATCCGAACACGGGGTGCTCGGATATTCGGTCTTCGACCGTAAAGCCGCTTTGGTTCGCAACCTGCTCAGCGGCTGGGATGAAGAGTTCGTGCCTTCAGACTTTCAAAGCGCCAAGTCTGTTTCTGAGCTGGCCCTCGAAAACGGTGTTCAGACGTTTACGGTCGGGCCCGCAGAATATTCGGATTCGGGATTCACCAAACTAAATATGTCTGCAGCGACCTATGTGCCAGCAAGGACCTTTGACGAACGAATCCAGGCGACTCGTGAAATCCTGGCTGGCAAACAGTCTTCGCTGACCTACCTGTATTTCCCTGAGTTGGACTCAATTGCCCATTCACACGGAGTGGCCTCGGTCGAATGGCTCCAAAAGCTTGAGGATCTTGATTCTGCGATCAAGAGTTTGGCCAATAACCTGCCGAAGGATGCGGGGCTTCTGATTACCGCTGATCATGGGATTGTTGACGTGCCTAAAGCCAATCAAATAATGCTTGATGAAATCGACTTGCCCGACCTAATTGCCGCGAGCGGAGATCCGCGCAATACTTTTCTTTATTTTCAACCTGGCACAGACATCGCTGCTATGAAAGTGAAATTGGATCAGGAACTCGCCGGTCGGGTAATCGTGGCAACGGTAGACGAACTCAAAGATGCAGATTGGCTTGCAGACGAGGTCGCAAACTCGGAATACCTACCTGAGTTGTATTTGCTGTCTACCGGTGCTTATGCCTGTTACCACCGTGGTTTTTGCAAGCCCCAGAGTTTGAGAATGGTCGGACAACACGGCTCAATCAGTCAAGCGGAGCTCTCGGTACCTTTGCTTAGGTTTGGGACAATGCTGATTTAGTCGTCGGTTTTTGTTCCGAAAACTATTTCATCCCAGCTAGGCATGCTCGGGCGTCCTTTTTTTGCCGGGGGAGTCACTGGCGCAGGCGCCACTTCTTCAACTGAGGCTGTTGAGCCATTCGCTTCGAGAGAATCCTCGTGCGTCTCCACAGTGGGGAAGTAATGTTCCGGTTCGGAGATAGCCTTCGACTCCACAGGCGAAGCCGCGTTCGCGTTGGCACGCTTCTTGCGAAGTGCTTCCAGAAGGTCTGCGGTCGGGCTGAGGGCCTCGGCTTCGGTTTGTTGAACCTCTTCCACTGCCTCTTCGACTGCCTGAAGACTGCTTCGAGTCAATTCCTCGATCGAACTCACCGGTGCAACCGGCGCAATGTAGACAGGAGCTTCGGTAATCGGCTCATCAGCTTCTACCCGAGGTAACTCGATTACTTTCGTCGAATCAACGGTTGGTTCAAGCTGACGAAGTTTTGGCGAAGATGTGACAGCAGAGAAATCTCCAGCTGAAAGCTTTACGGCGGCTTCGTTCTCCGGGGAAAGAACCAACTTTCTCTGATCGAAGGACCAGGTTGCTGATTTGCTTCCCTGAGGCGACTCGTAAGTGACCGAAACCATCCAAGGTGAGCCTTCTCGCTTGCTCGCAGTCCAGGATGCATTCGTGGCCTCGTTGGCACGGAGGCGCGATTCGAGAACCTCGCCGAATTCAACCTGAGAAGCTTCGCTGTAGCGATCGGCTTCAACAGAGATTCGAACTGCTTGAGCGCTGGCAATTATGTGGCCAATTTCGTCGACTACGGTGAGGGCGAACTTCTCAACGTAGTCAAGGGGAACAGAGTGTCTATTTGCAACTTCTTCTGCAGAAGAACCTGCACGAACTTCATCCTGGATTTCGCGTGGCGAAATGCTGACTGAGTCAAGCGAAACTTGACTATCGCGCTTGATTGCCGAACGCAGCGAATCGTCAAGAACTAGACGGAACTTCTCGCCACCCTGTGTTTCAAGATTCAGGTATTCGCCGTCGTTGTCGACAAGTCGAATGTCTTGCATCGCGGACCCCTTTTCGATCTTTCACTCAGTTTGCCACTCGCAACCTTGTAAGTGCCGACATTTCTTAGGCGCGCCGCGCTTGCTTTTTCTGTGTCAAGAAGTATTTTGTGACGTAAGGCGTTGCACGTTTGCTATTACGTGATATTTGTTGCACACTATGCACGCTCGAAGACTTTGAACCGAAAGGGTAGGCGCATGGCCACCGATTACGATGCACCTCGAAAGAACGATGACGACGTCGAGTCAATCGAGGCCATCAAAGAGCGCACTCCTGACAAGCTTTCAGGGTTAGTCGACAGCGATGAGTCAGAGCACGGCGAAGGTTTTGCCATCCCAGACGTTGTTTCTGAAGACTTGGACGTTGTTGTTCTGCCGCCTCAAGACGACGAGTTCACTTGCTCAGAATGTTTCATTGTGAAGCACCACTCGCTACTTGCTCCGAAAAAGGGCAAGTATGGAAAAGTTTGTATCGAGTGTGAGGGCTAGAAGCCCAGAGCTTCTTTTAGCTTTTCTGGGTTTCTCGTAGAGAACAGCCAGTACGGAGTCGGATCCTCTGGATCATTTATTTCGATGCGGGCGAGAGTGCCTACAGAACTCTGAAAGTGAATCCACGCTCGAGGGTCGAGCTCCCTGCCACGAGCGGCAAACGCATTCGACTTTTCAACCACCGACACCGCAACGACGAACTTGCGGTCAATCGCCGCATTTGCAACTTGAAGGCTTTCTTCTGTCACTTTGATTCGAGCCGATTTAGCGACCATTAGCAAGATAACAAGCGCGGTTGCGCCTAAACCGGACCAAATTCCTATCGAAACGTTGATTGGCAAAAAGGTCAGCCATAATGCTGGGAATAGCAATAAAACGGGGATGAAACTAGACCAATTAGGTAGTACCCATTCGCTGTATTGCGGTTCAATGCGCTGTTCGTTCATTCCTTTAGATTACGCTCTAAACGTGACCAAAAAACTCCCAGTTCTTCTTGTTTCTGAGCCAGGCCTAGAGCCTAGCTACGCCCAACCTGGCGACGCCGGTGCCGATTTACGGGCTGCCGTCGACGCCGTGGTTCCGGCCATGGGTAGGCTAACCGTTCGGACCGGCGTTTCAATCGCCCTCCCGGATGGATACGTGGGGTTGGTCCACCCACGAAGCGGACTTTCTGCCAAGCACGGGATCACAGTCTTGAACGCTCCAGGAACCGTAGACGCCGGTTACCGTGGCGAAATTGCCGTAACCCTCTACAACAGCTCAAATGAAGATTTCTCAGTCAGCCGAGGCGATCGCATCGCTCAGCTCGTCATCCAAGCCATAGAAATAGCAGACTTCATCGCGGTCGAAACACTTCCCGGTTCGCACCGTGGCAC
>WLGA01000070.1 GCA_009703445.1 Actinomycetota bacterium
CGTGGCGAAATTGCCGTAACCCTCTACAACAGCTCAAATGAAGATTTCTCAGTCAGCCGAGGCGATCGCATCGCTCAGCTCGTCATCCAAGCCATAGAAATAGCAGACTTCATCGCGGTCGAAACACTTCCCGGTTCGCACCGTGGCACTGCTGGCTTCGGATCCACAGGCACTAAGTAGACATGCAAGACCTTTATCAGAATGAGAAATCTGCGCCTCTAGACAGAGAATCCGCAGGACCATTTGATTATTCGGAAGTGCATTTCAATGGTGCCTTCCTCGATTTTGGCTCGATATTGTTTCCAACCAAGGATGGCCTTCAGGTAAAGCTCGAAGTTGAAGAGCCAAGCCAGCGAGTAGTGGCTGTCACTCTCGAATACGATGATTCATCACTTCAGCTGCAGGCGTTTGCAGCACCAAAATCTGAAGGGTTGTGGCACTCTATTCGCCAGCAACTCGAGGATTCGGTTCTAACTCAAGGTGGCACGGTCGAGAATCGCGTTGGCTCCTTAGGGCCGGAGCTTCTCGCGAAGCTTCCAATCTCGAATGAGTCAGGTGATCAAATCGGCACACGATTCTCTCGATTCGTTGGTGTCGATGGGCCTAAATGGTTCCTGCGCGGTGTCATTTCTGGCGCGGCAATCACCGATCCAAAGGCATCCGCGGAAATTGATGACCTATTCAGGGGCGTCACCATTCGCCGAGACGCCACGCCGCTGCCTCCGGGAGACCTACTTCCGCTAAGCCTTCCAGGTGGCACAGTCGCTCCGCCAAAGGGAATTTAGTTGACTGAGCAGGACTCGAGCCGCGCAAATGCGATGCGAAAGCTTGGAATTCACGAGAAGGACGGAGTAGCAACACTAGACCGTGAATCTTTGATGAACTCCGTCGGAGGCTGGCTCGGCATTATTCAGAGTTCGGTACCAGCAGCTCTGTTCGTACTCGTGTTCGCTCTCACAAAAAATACAGTTGCGGCTGTTGTTATTTCACTTGTAGTTTCTTCGAGTTTCGTGGTTCTCCAGCTGGTGACTCGAAAGCCCGTCACCCAGGCCATCGCTGGCGCACTTGGTATCGCGTTGTCAGCGTACCTAACGCTTCGGGATGGTGGACATCCCGCCGATTATTTCATCCAAGGGTTCTTCACGAACATCGCCTATGGTCTCGTCTTGGCGATCTCGATACTAGTTCGGTGGCCTGTGATTGGCTTCCTGGTGGGTCTTTTTCGCAGTGAGCCGCTCGCGTGGCGTTCTGACAAGAAACTGCTGAGGCGCGCAGATCTTGCTACCGCGCTGTTTGTCGCCCTTTTTTCTCTCAGGTTGGCAGTCCAACTGCCTCTCTACTTCGCAAATCAAATTGAGGCTCTTGGCATCGCTCGAGTAGCGATGGGAGTGCCGTTGTACGCGCTTTGCATTTGGCTTTCTTGGTTGTTACTGCGAAGCAGCATTTCGGCAACAAAGTAAGTGCTATTTTTGTACGGTAAGGCAGTAAACAAAGGAGTGGCTTCATGTCCAAGGTAAACAGCTTCGGCTCGTCAGATCAGCTTGTTGTTGGTTCAAAGACTTATCGAATCTTCAAGCTCGATTCTGTGGACGCAAAGACGCTCCCATACAGCTTGAAAATTCTGCTCGAGAACTTGCTTCGCACCGAAGATGGCGCAAACATCACCGCCGAACACGTAAACGCCTTGGTTAACTGGGACCCTAGCGTTGAACCGGACACTGAAATTCAGTTCACTCCGGCCCGTGTAATCATGCAGGACTTCACCGGCGTCCCTTGTGTTGTCGACCTAGCAACTATGCGAGAAGCAGTAGCCGAACTAGGTGGAGACCCTAAGCGAATCAACCCTCTAGCTCCAGCAGAACTCGTCATCGACCACTCTGTTCAGATTGACGTAGCCGGAAGCGCGGATGCCTTTGAACGCAACGTCGAGTTCGAATACAACCGCAATGGCGAGCGTTACCAGTTCCTTCGTTGGGGCCAGACTGCATTCGACGACTTCAAGGTTGTTCCACCGGGCACCGGAATCGTTCACCAGGTCAACATCGAGTACCTGGCACGCACCATCATGGCTCGTGAAGTTAACGGCGAAATTCAGGCCTATCCAGACAGCTGTGTTGGAACCGACTCTCACACCACCATGGTCAACGGCCTAGGCGTTCTTGGATGGGGTGTTGGCGGAATTGAAGCCGAGGCTGCAATGCTTGGCCAGCCGGTTTCAATGCTCATTCCTAAGGTTGTTGGCTTCAAGCTAACTGGCCAGATTTCTACCGGTGTGACCGCTACCGACGTAGTTCTAACCATCACCGAAATGCTCCGTAAGCACGGTGTGGTTGGCAAGTTCGTTGAGTTCTATGGTGCAGGTGTCAGCTCGGTGCCACTAGCAAACCGCGCAACCATCGGAAACATGAGCCCAGAATTTGGTTCAACGGCTGCGATGTTCCCAATCGATGAGGTGACCCTTGATTACCTTCGAATCACCGGCCGCCCGCAGGAGCAGATCGACCTAGTAGATGCCTACAGCAAGGCACAGGGGCTTTGGCACGACCCAAGCATCGAACCTCGATTCAGCGAGTACCTCGAGCTTGATCTAAGCACCGTTGTTCCATCAATCGCTGGCCCTAAGCGCCCTCAGGACCGCATTGTGTTGAGCGACGCTAAGGCGGCATTCGAGAAGGTTCTTCCTAGTTATTCAGCTGAGGCTTCAAAGCCAACCGCTGTTAAGGGCCAGGAATTCGCCATGAACAACGGGCACGTAGCTATTGCATCCATCACCTCGTGCACAAACACCTCTAATCCATCCGTGATGTTGGCTGCCGGTCTGGTTGCCCGCAACGCTGTTGCAAAGGGATTGAAGGCCAAGCCGTGGGTGAAGACCTCGCTCGCACCTGGCTCAAAGGTTGTCACCGAGTACTACAACAAGGCAGGGCTAACCAAGGACCTCGACGCCCTTGGCTTCAACCTGGTCGGTTACGGCTGTGCTACTTGTATCGGAAACTCAGGACCGCTATCTGACGAGATCTCAGAAGCGATCAACCACAACGATCTAGCCGTGACCGCAGTTCTTTCGGGTAACCGCAACTTCGAAGGTCGAATCAGCCCTGACGTGAAGATGAACTACCTGGCCTCACCTCCGCTCGTTATCGCTTACGCGCTAGCCGGCACCATGGACTTCGACTTTGAGAAGGACTCACTAGGCGAAGACAAGGATGGCAACGCCGTCTACCTCGCTGACATCTGGCCTACCGCTGCGGAAGTTCAGAAGACCATCGACGAGTCGATTAACTCAGAGATGTTCAAGACTCAGTACGCGGGTGTCTTCGACGGAGACGACCGTTGGAAGTCACTGCCAACCCCAAAGGGCGCAGTATTCGAGTGGGACCCTAAGTCGACCTACGTAAGAAAGCCACCTTACTTTGATGGCATGAAGATGACTCCGGAGGCCGTCAAGGACATCCTGGGTGCTCGCGTACTAGCAAAGTTGGGCGATTCGGTCACCACCGACCACATCAGCCCAGCTGGTTCGATCAAGGTCGATTCACCGGCCGGTCAGTACCTAACTGAAAACGGAATTTCACGAGTTGACTTCAACAGCTACGGTTCACGCCGAGGCAACCACGAGGTCATGATTCGCGGAACCTTTGCAAACATTCGTCTTCGCAACCAGTTGCTGAATGATGTAGAAGGCGGTTACACGCGAGACTTCACCAAGGCAGATGGGCCGCAGTCATTCATCTATGACGCTTCAACCAACTATCAGGCAGAGGGAACTCCGCTGGTAATTCTTGGCGGCAAGGAATACGGCTCTGGTTCATCTCGCGACTGGGCAGCAAAGGGAACCAGCCTGCTTGGCGTTCGCGCGGTCATTACCGAGAGCTTCGAACGTATCCACCGAAGCAACCTGATTGGTATGGGAGTCCTTCCGCTACAGTTCCCAGCTGGTCAGAATGCTGAGTCGCTTGGCCTAGATGGCACCGAGGTATTTAGCATTACCGGAGTTGAAGAACTAAACAACGGTGTAACGCCAAAGACTGTTCGTGTTTCAGCAACTCCTTCGAGTCACTCTGCTACTGGTAAGCCAGCGATCGAGTTCGACGCCGTTGTCCGAATCGACACCCCCGGAGAGGCCGACTACTACCGTAACGGCGGCATCCTTCAGTACGTATTGCGCAGCCTAGTTTCCTAGGGGAAATACTGGCTACGAAATCTCGGTTGCATAGGCTATGAGTCTTCTAGAGAGCATCAAAGGTCCACGTGACCTTGACGCGCTCTCAGAAGCGCAACTTGTAGACCTATGCGCCGAGATTCGTGCCTTTCTCGTCAAATCCGTAGCCAAGACCGGAGGCCACCTAGGCCCTAATCTTGGCGTGGTCGAAACGACCGTTGCGATTCACCGTGTGTTCGATTCGCCCAAGGATTCAATAATCTTTGACACCGGGCACCAGTCATACGTGCACAAGCTACTAACCGGTCGTCAGGACTTCAGCACCCTTCGCCAGCGCGAGGGTCTAGCGGGCTACCCACAGCGCGGTGAATCTGTTCACGACATCGTGGAGAGTTCACATGCCAGCTCCTCTCTGTCTTGGGCAGATGGAATCGCAAAGGCCTATAAGCTGACCCACCAGGATGATCGCTACGTTATTGCCGTGGTCGGCGATGGATCCCTAACCGGCGGAATGACCTGGGAAGCGCTCAACAACATTTCGGACGACAATGATCGCAAACTGGTGATTGTTGTAAACGACAACGGTCGTTCCTATGCGCCGACCATTGGTGGTCTTGCACGTTACTTGAATGGCATCCGAACCGAGAAGGTCTACCGCCGCCTATACCGAGCCAGCAAGAGCTTCTTCTTCCGCTTCGGCCTAATCGGCCGCCTGTTTTATTCAGCGGCTCGCGGAGCGGGCAAGGGACTCCTTGGCTCATTCGCTCCCAAGGGTCTGTTCCCGAATCTTGACATTAAGTACATCGGTCCGATTGATGGCCATGACCTAGACGCCATGGAGCAGGCGCTCGCCCAGGCGAAGAAGTATGCCAACCCGGTCATTGTTCACGCAATCACCCAAAAGGGTAAGGGTTATGACCCAGCAACTCTCAACGAAGAGGACCAATTCCACGCTGTTGGGCAGATTGATCCCGAAACCGGAAAATCCTTGGAATCGGGAGCTGGTCAATCTTGGACCAGCGTCTTCAGCGAAGAAATCGTTAAGGTGGCCGACCGACGCCCAGACGTAGTAGGTATTACCGGCGCGATGCTAATTCCAGTTGGACTGGACAAGTTTGCGGCAAAGTACCCAACTCGTGTCTTTGACGTTGGAATCGCAGAACAGCATGCGGTGGCATCGGCAGCTGGAATGGCCTTCGGTGGGCTGCACCCGGTTGTGGCCGTTTACGCCACATTCATGAACCGAGCATTCGACCAAGTCCTCATGGATGTCGCTCTTCACGACGCTGGCGTTACCTTTGTGCTCGACCGTGCAGGCGTTACCGGTCCTGACGGTCCGAGCCACCACGGCATGTGGGATCTTGCAATGCTGCAGATCGTTCCTGGTATCAAGTTGAGCTCGCCTCGCGATGCCAACGTCCTGCGCGAACTTCTAAACGAAGCCGTAGAAGTTCGAGACAAGCCGACAGTAATCCGTTTCGGTAAGGGAACCGCGGGAAACGTCATCCCAGCAATCAGTCGCACGACCGATGGCGTAGACATCCTGAAGCAGTCTCCGGCAAAAGATGTTTTGATCATGTCTGTTGGGGCAATGGCTACAACCGCTCTCCACGTTGCCGACTTGCTCGCCGCCCAGGGGATTGGCGCAACAGTGATCGACCCTAGATGGATGGTCCCTGTTCCTAAGTCTGTTGTTGAGATGTCAGCTGAGCACCGTCTCGTGGTCACCATCGAAGACGGAATCAAGGTCGGCGGAATTGGAACGCGAGTGCGTCAAGACCTGCGAGACGCTCAAGTAG
>WLGA01000071.1 GCA_009703445.1 Actinomycetota bacterium
AGTCACGGTCAACCAACGAATGGTTCCGGCCAAGCGCCCCAAAGCATCCTGCTCGTATCTTGAATGCGTTGCCACTCCGGTCAACGAGCCAGGATGAAGTGCCTGCATCAACAAAGCTCGGATGCCGCCAACCAGCGTGCCAAAGTCGGCGTGCACGATCCAGGGGGCATCGTCGGGCAGGTAGAGCCCGCCTTCGTCACCCGCTGCGATTACGTCTAGCCAAGGCGGAACTCCATCCGGGTCGCCAGATAAGAGACGGCGAAAGCGCTTGGAGAGCGCTTCTTGAATGGCGTTATTGGGCAAGCTTGGTCTTTCGTCGGGGTGCAGCATATGCAACTGGTGCGAAGCGGGAATCCATCCCAGAATGCAGAAAACCCCAACCATTTCTGATCGGGGCCTTCTGAGGGTATTGCTTAGTGAACAGCAGCCTTACCGATTGCTGCACCAGACAACGAACGAACTTCAAGCTCAGCGTACTTCTGAGTGTTGCGCTCGTTCGAGGTGATGGTTCCCAACCAGCCGAATAGGAATCCGAATGGAATCGAAACGATGCCAGGGTTAGCCAATGGGAAGTAATCGAAGCGGAAACCGACTTCGCTTAGCTTCAAGAGGCTAGTCTCGGCACCCGAAACGTTTGGTGAGAACACGAGCAGGATCAGCGCAGTCGCGAGACCACCGTAGATCGCCCAGACGGCACCGCGGGTGTTGAACTTCTTCCAGAACAGTGAGTAAAGCACTGCAGGAAGGTTGCCCGAAGCTGCAATCGCGAATGCGATGGCAACCAAGAACGCAACGTTCAGACCCTGCGCACCGATGGCAAGCACGATTGAAATCAGACCGATAACGATGGCTGAAATCTTTGCAACGCGAACTTCCTTTTCAGGAGAGACGTTGCCGCGCTTGATCACGTTTGCATACAAGTCGTGTGCGAATGATGATGAGCTAGCAAGGGTTAGACCCGCAACAACCGCAAGGATGGTTGCGAACGCGATTGCACCAATGACTGCCAGCATGATTGCTCCACCGGTGGTTCCGGCACCGCCACCAAGGAACTCAGCAAGCTGAGGAGCAGCGACGTTACCCGATGGGTCAACTGGAACCAAAAGCTTCTTTGCATCAGCCGATAGTTTTCCAACATTCTCGAGGGTGGTACATGCGTTTGCACCGTCGACGATTGCAGCGCCCTTTGCATCCATGAGACAGCCGGTGACGTCAACCTTGTAACCGCGGAACAGGTTGGTGCGGCTCAATAGAGCGGCAGCACCAAAACCAAGAGCGATGGTCATTAGGTAGAAGGCACCGATGTTTCCGATTGCCCAGTTAACTGACTTGCGAGCGTCCTTTGAAGTAGGCACGGTGTAGAAGCGAATCAGGATGTGTGGCAGACCCGCAGTTCCAAGAACCAGCGCCATACCTAGAGAGATTAGGTCTAGCTTGCTGATCATTGTCTTGAATGGGTCAATCAGACCTGACACAGGGTCAAGGACTTCCTTACCGAACTTCAAACCTGGCTGTAGGAACGCCTCGTGCTTGCCAGAGTTTTCTGCCGCTGCACCAAGAAGGTCCGAAATGTTGAAGTGGAAGGTCCAGAGAACCATGAAGGTCAACAGGATCGCACCGATCATCAGCAAGAATGCCTTGACGATCTGAACGTAGGTGGTGCCCTTCATTCCGCCAACGGTTACGTAGACGATCATCAGGACGCCAACGCCCAAAATGATCCAGCTCTTTGCACCTGGGTCGCTAATGCCTAGCAATAGTGAAACCAGCGCGCCAGCGCCAACCATCTGAGCCATTAGGTAGAAGACCGAAACAACCATGGTTGAAGTAGCAGCTGCACCACGCACCGGGCGCTGACGCATGCGGAACGCGAGCACGTCACCCATGGTGAAGCGACCTGAGTTGCGAAGTGGCTCGGCAATGAGCAACAGGGCAACTAGCCAGGCAACCAGGAATCCGATTGAGTACAGGAAGCCGTCGTAACCAAACAGCGCGATGGTACCCGCGATGCCTAGGAACGAAGCGGCCGACATGTAGTCACCGGCGATGGCTAGACCGTTCTGGAAACCAGAGAACGAACCGCCACCATCGTAGAAGTCAGAAGACTTCTTGGTAGAGCGGCCAGCACGGAAAACCAATACCAGCGTGAACGCTACGAATACCGCAAAGAGAACGGTGCTTAGTGTTGATGAACTCACTTTGCGAGCTCCTTGTCTACCTTGGCGCGAATCGCTTCAGAAGCGGCATCAAGGTGCTTGCTCGAGTGGCGCTCATAAAGCCACATGATTAGGAAGGTTGAGGCAAATTGCAAAAGCCCCAGAATCAGCGCGATGTTGATGTTGCCGATTACCGGGGTTGCGATCCATTCACGTGCAAATGCAGTGAGGATCACATAGAGGAAATACCATGCCAGGAAGGCTACGGTCAGCGGGAATGCGAACCCGCGGAACTTTCGCTTTAGGGCCTGGAACTCGGGTGAGGCTTGAGTTTCAGCCCACACGCGATCTTGTTCTGACGATTCCATAGAACTCCAATGTTCTCGAAATTTCTGCTGGCACCTTTGCCAACAGACGGGGCAGATAACGCTCCGTTCCCGAGCATAGCGATTCTCAGGAATAACTCAGGTGGAAAGCGTGTTGATTTATGGCCGGTGTGTCGAGTGTTAGGTTTAGCAGCTAATACAGCCCAATAAATTCAAGGGTTTTAGCAATCCGGGTCAGACTCCGGAACCAAACCCTTTATGAAATAGTTATCAACCGAGTTGGCTACGCATTCGTTCGAGCGACCATAGGCTGTGTGTCCCTCGCCGTTATAGGTGACCAGGTGACCGTTACTCAGAATGTGGTTGGCAACAGACACCGCCTGGCTGTATGGAGTAGCCGGGTCCCCGGTGGTTCCAACCACCAAAATCGGCTTTGATCCCTTGGCGCTGAAGTCTGATGGGTGCTTGGCGACCGGGAACGGCCAAGACTCGCAAGTTAGCGCGCCGAACTGCCAGTAACGCCCTAGGGTCGGGCTGGCTGCCAGCATCCGTGCATTCTGCTTGGCCATGGATGCGCTGTCGCTCGGTTGACGTGAATCAAGGCACGAGATTGCGATGTTGGCTTCCATCAGATTGGTGAGGTACTTGCCGGTCGAATCTCGATCGTTGTAGGTGTCAGCCAACTCGATAAAAGTTGATCCGTCGCCATCAAATGCCTCGACGAAGGCTTGGCTCAGTTGAGGCCAATAATCTTCTGAATAAAGCGGCATGATTAGGCCGGTGTTTGCCGACCAAGCATTTAGCTGTCGGCCATCCTTGGTTGGAATTGGAGCAGTTTCAAGCGAACGCATAAAACTCTTAATCTTGTTCAACGCTTGAGAGACCGTTCCTTGAAAAGGGCAGTCAGACGAACTGAGGCAATCGGCAAGATAGTTTCGGAGCGCAAGGTCGAAGCCCTTTAGCTGAATCACACTCTGCTCGGAATCAATGACGGTTGGGTCAATCACTCCATCGATGACCATGCGGTTCACGGTTTTCGGGAAGAGGGCGGCGTAGGTTTGGCCGAGCAGGCTTCCATAGCTGAATCCGAGATAGTCGAGGTGACTCTCCCCCATTACCGCACGCAAGACATCCAGGTCCTTGGCGGCGGAAACGGTGTCTAGGTAGGCCATCGCTGGGCCGGTGTTCTTCAAGCAAGCCTTGGCAAAGTCGCCGAGAATGTTTCGAGACGCTGCGATGTCCTGAGGCGAGCCGAGCGGAAAACCATTGTCTTCGTAGAGCATCGAGTCGGTCTTCTTTGCATCAAAGCACTTGACCCTAGGCTCGCTTTCGCCAACGCCACGTGGATCGAAACCAACGATGTTGAACTTTGAACGCAGGTTCTTGGTGCCGAGATAGTCAACCGAATTCACAATCCAGTCGTAACCGGATGCACCTGGGCCACCGGGATTAAAAATGATTGAGCCGAGTGGTTTAGCTATGTCGGCCGCGCGATAGGCGACAGCGAGCGAGAGCGAACCTGCACTCGGGTCATCCCAGTTGGTTGGCACTAATACCGAGCCGCACAGAATTCGCGTTCCGCACGATTCCCATTCGACCGATTGGGTGTAAAACGGTTTCAAATCATCCGTGACGTCTGGAGTTTCAACAGTCGTGGGGACGGTGATTGGCGGGAGGCTGACCTCTGGAGTCGGGGTTGTGCAACCGGCAAGCAGAAGCACGACAGCGCTTAGGGCAGCGACTAGCGGGAGACGCGTTTTCACGATGCCCTCTTGATCCGAAGGCTGACGCCAAGCGATTCCAGAACCATCAGGTCACGCACATTGCGATCAATTCGCAATCTGGCCTGCGCGATGGCCTCGAGCTTCTCAATGGTCTGCGCCGCGGAGGTTGCGTGAGCCGCCTCGGAAATCTGACTGGTCAGTTCGGCATTGATGAGTGGAGTCCGGGCGTCGATTTGGATTGTCAATACGTCACGATAGAGCGACAACAGATCGACCAGGATGCGGTCGATGCCATCTCTCAGGCTGCGAGTGGCACGACGTTTTTGAGCCTCTTCGAGAGCCTTCAAGTCTGACTTCATGTTGTTCGGAATCGCATCTCCGGGCTGCAGACCCATGGTGCGAAGTGCTGCCGTTCGCTCGGCTAGGTCGCGCTCGGTGGTGAGCGCTTCGGCATCCTTCTTGGCAATGTCTAGCCAGCGCTCCGCGGTGTTTACCGCCGAGGAAACGCCATTAATGGCTAGCGCTGCCAGCAGTGTTTCGCGTCGGCGACTGCGAGCTTCGTGACTGGTTGCTAGGCGTCGGGCCATGCCGATGTGGCTTTGTGATTCGGCCGCAACCTGACCCGCGAGCACAGGGTCGATGCCATCGCGCGCAACCAAAAGGCGGGCAACTTCTTCAACGGCGGGAACTTTCAAACCAACACGTCGCACGCGCGAGCGGATAGTTGGCAACATGTCTGCCTCGGATGGCGCACAAAGCAACCAAATTGTTCCGGCTGGTGGCTCTTCGAGTGCCTTTAGCAAAACGTTTGACGAACGCTCAATCATTCGATCGGCATCCTCGATGATCATGATTCTGAACTTACCCATCGAACTGCCGAACTGAGAATCGGCAACCAAGGCACGAACTTCGTCAATCGAAATGACCACTTTTTCGGTGGACAGCACAGAGATATCGGGGTGGGTGCCGGCCTGCGCCAAAACGCAACTCTTGCAAGTTGAGCAGCCACCTTCTGGGCACAGAAGCGCCGCCGCGAAAGCATGGGCCAAATTCGAACGCCCTGACCCCGGAGGGCCGGTCATCAACCACGCGTGGTGAACGCCCTGATCGCGATGGCGAACGGCAAGTTCAAGTTGAGAAACGGCTTCTGGTTGGCCGAGAAGGTCATCCCAGATAGGCGCAGAAGAAGACATTAGGCGCCTAGCAACTCGGCGACACGGTTGCGGATTTTGGCCTGCATTTCATCGACCGACTCTCGAGCATCGATGACGAGCCAGCGGTTGGGTTCGGCAGCTGCCATATCTAGGTATGCCTGACGGACTGCCTCAAAGAATTCAATCTTTTCCTGTTCGAGACGATCTGGCGCCTCGCCAGTATTGCTGCGACGCTCGGCTGCCGCCGATGCCTCGAGGTCTAGCAGGATAGTGAGATCTGGGAGCAAGCCTTCTACGGCAAACATCGAAATATCTCGAACGTCTTGGGCGCGAAGTGCGCGGCCAACGCCCTGGTATGCCACGGATGAGTCGAGATAGCGATCGGTAAGCACGACCTCGCCACGCTCAAGTGCTGGGCGGATTTTCGTCGCAACGTGGTGA
>WLGA01000072.1 GCA_009703445.1 Actinomycetota bacterium
CCGGCGACGGCAACCACGGTCAAGGCATAAGGCAGCATGAGCAAGAACTCGCTCGGCACGGTTGAACCAATGATGGCAAGGCCATACTGCAGGTTCAGTGCGAAGCCGAAGAGCAGGGCAGCGAAAGCCGAGTAAATCGGGTTCCAGCGTCCGAAAATGAGCGCAGCGAGAGCGATGTAGCCGGCTCCATTTGTCATTTCTTTACCGAATGCACCAACCTGGCCGAGGGTAAAGAACGAACCGCCCAAACCAGCCAGCGCGCCACCAAGGATGACGCTCACGTAGCGGGTGCGGAATACGTTGATGCCAACTGTGTCGGCAGCCTTCGGGTATTCGCCGACGGCACGAACACGCAGACCCCAGCGGGTCTTGAAGAGGGCAACGTAAACCACTGCTACAGAGATGTACATCAGGTAGACGATGAGGGTCTGGTTGAAGAGGACCGGGCCCAAGACCGGAATCTGGCCGAGCAACGGAATCAAAATCTTGTCGAAGCGCGGCGGCTGGTTGTAGAGGTTCAGGTCGCTGACCATCAGGGTGCTGAATAGGAAGCTGGTCAGACCGATTACGAGCACGTTCAAGACCACACCGACGATGATTTGGTCGACAACATACTTGATCGAGAACACCGCGAGCACCCATGACACAAGGGCACCGGCGATGATTGCACCGATGAGGCCGGCAATCAGGCTGTCTGAAAGTGAGGCAACGAAGGCCGAGACGAAAGCACCGGCCAGTAGCTGGCCCTCAATCGCGATGTTCACAACGCCCACGCGCTCGCTCAGCACACCGGCTAACGAACCAAAAATCAGTGGCACCGCGAGTGCTAGTGAGCCCTGCAAAAGCGAGGTGAAGGTCATGGTTTTGCCGGCAAATAGGCCGACCAATACTTCAAAGACCAAAGCTGTCGCGAAGCCGACCACCACAAATCTTGGGGTCTTGTGATTCTTGACCACCACGAAGTAGATCGACGCGAGCAAGGCCAACACCTGAACCCCAAAGGCCAGCCCGTTTACGAAGGAAACTTCCAGGTTGAAGTTTGGAAGGTTCAGGATGTCGGTATCGGTCGAAATCTTGATTTCTGTGCTTCCGCTTGGTGCGGAAACAAATAGCCAAAGCCCAATCAATGTCATTACAAAGAGGGTTATTGGGGTGCGCTTACTCTGCTTCATTTTGCGACCTCCTTCTTCGACTCTTTGATCCGGAACATGGCACGCACCAATGGTGGGGCGGCGATGAACAAAACGATTAGCGACTGAACCACTAGAACGATGTCAATTGGAACACCCTGGTTAGCCTGCATGGTCACTGCACCGGCGCGAAGACCACCGAACAGAAGACCGGCAACCAGAACACCCCAGGGGTTTGAACGACCCAATAGGGCTACGGTGATCGCATCAAAACCGAAGCTCGCTGCGACTCCAAGAGTCAAGAACTTTTCACTACCTAGAACCTGCGAGGTTCCGGCAAGGCCCGACAGTGCTCCAGAGATGCCCATGACCAAAACGTAGGTGAGGCCGATGTTGATGCCGGCAACCTTGGCGGCGCTCGGGTTGTGGCCAAGAGCGCGGAAGCGGAAACCAAGAGTTGAACGGTTCAAGAGCCACCAGGTGAAGACCACGGCCAGCAGCATCGCGATCAAACCACCGTGGACACGGAACTGGTCACCGAGGAAGAACCAATACTTGGATGTGTCTCTCACCGGCGGTGAAACCGGGTTGATTGAGCCAGGCGCCTGAAGAATCGGAGTCTTCAAAAGGAAGCTCAGCAGCATGCCCGCGATGTAGTTGAGCATGATTGTGACGATAACTTCGTTGGCACCGGTGGTTGCTTTTAGCAGACCAACCAACGCACCAAAGAGACCTCCACCGATGATTCCGGCAAGCACTGCGAGCGGGAAGTGCAGGTAGAAAGGCAGATCTACGAAGATGCCCACCCAACCGGCAAACATCGCACCGAAAATGATTTGGCCAGTTGCACCGATGTTGAATAGACCAGATCGGAAAGCAACCGCCAGACCAAGACCGGCCATGGTGATTGGAGTCGCGTAGGCCAAGGTTTCGGTAATCGGCTTGATCATCTGCACGAAGCTGGTGGCCTTGTAGTTGAAGATGGCACCGCGGAACATCGCGTCATAGGCTCCGAAAACGGAGTTCCAAAGCGCAGTGAAGAAATCGCTTGGTCTTGCGGTGACGTAGCCGATTGTGGTCTGAACAGACTCGCTCGAAACGGCAATCAGGATGCCGCCCACGATGAATGAGGCGACGACTGCCAGCACCGAGAGAATCGCGTTGCCTCCGGTTAGCTCTTTCATTACGCGCTTCATGCTGTGATTCCTGCCATCATCTGACCGAGCGTTGCTCTCGGAGTATTTGAAGGCACGATTCCAACGATCTTGCCTTTATACATGACTGCGATTCGGTCACCCAACTGAGTGGCCTCGTCGAGTTCGGTGGCCACGATTAGAACCGGGATGCCGCTATCGCGGGTTGCCACGATCTGCTCGTGCACGAATTCGATCGAGCCGACGTCGAGGCCTCGAGTTGGCTGAGAAGCAACCAAAAGTCGAAGTTCGCGGGCTAGTTCACGAGCCAAAACCACCTTTTGCTGGTTTCCGCCGGAAAGCTGAGAGGCCTTCGATTCGATTCCCTGGGCGCGAACGTCAAACTGCTTCAACTTCTCTTGCGCAAACTTCTTCAAGAACTCGAGGTTGATGTTCAAACCCTTGGCGAACGGCTTGCGGTCGCTTCGGTCGAGCATCAAGTTCTCGGCGATGGTGAATTCGGCAACCAAGCCATCCTCGGTTCGGTCTTCAGGCACGAAGCCGACACCAAGGTCGAGCACCTGCTTTACGTTCTTGCCAATAAGTTCGCGACCATCCAGCTGAATTGAACCAGAGGTTTTGCCGTGCATGCCAATGATGGCCTCGGTCAGTTCGGTCTGGCCGTTGCCCTGAACTCCGGCGATGACCAAAATCTCACCCTCGTGAATTTCGAAACTTATGTCGTCGAGCACCTTGGTGCCCGAGTGATTCCAAGCCGAAAGCTGCTCTACCTTGAAGGTCGGCTTTCCAGGCTTGGCCGGTGACTTTTCGACATCGAGGTCTACAGCTCGCCCGACCATCATCGAAGCAAGCTCGTTGGCGCTCGAGGCTGGGTCTGCTTCGCCAACCACTTTGCCAAGTCGAATCACCGTGATTTTGTCGGCAACTTCTTTCACCTCACGAAGTTTGTGGGTGATGAACACGATCGCGGTTCCGGCTGCGCGCAACTGCTTCATGATCTCCATGAGCTCGTCGGTTTCCTGTGGAGTCAACACCGCGGTTGGCTCATCGAAAACAAGCACCTTCGCATCGCCAATCAGAGCCTTGATAATTTCGACGCGCTGCTGAACGCCGACCGGCAGATCTCCAACGATTGCATCGGGGTCGATTTCGAAACCGAATCTAGCCGAAACTTCGCGCACCTTCGCGCGAGCGGCCTCGAGGTCGAGTAAACCGCCGAATTTGGTTGGTTCATGGCCAAGAATGACATTCTCGGCGACTGTGAAAACAGGGATGAGCATGAAGTGCTGGTGCACCATGCCGATGCCGGCCGCCATGGCATCGCCCGGGCCGGCGAACTTGACGACCTTGTCGTCTAGGAGGATTTCTCCTCCGTCGGCCTGATAAAGGCCGTAGAGCACGTTCATGAGTGTCGACTTGCCGGCACCGTTTTCGCCAAGCAAGCAGTGAATTTCACCCGGTTGCGCAACCAGATTCACGTTGTCATTAGCCACCATAGCGCCGAAGCGTTTGGTTATGCCGCGAAGTTCAAGCTTCATCGCTCATCCATTCATTTGCCCTTGTGGGGTTTGTTTCAGTCTAACTTTTGGTCAAACCTTTTGCCTTCAAAAAATAGTCCGGGGATGACCACACTTGGTGGTCATCCCCGAGCTATTTAGTTTTTGTTATTACTTCTTGTAACCAGAAGCTACAACGATCTTGCCTGAGATGATGTCAGCCTTTAGAGCGTCTAGCTCTGCCTGAACACCAGCTGGGTAAGCAACGTCGTGCTGTGCTGAGATCTGAACGCCCTCGTTAGAAAGGTTTCCAACGTACTGGTTCTCGTCGCCACCGGTGAAGCTGCCTTCAACGCCTGACTTGATTACATCTAGAACAGCCTTAGCCATCTTCTTCTCGATTGAGGTCAAGATGTTTGCCTTGTAAGCAGCGTGAGTTGCAAGACCGAACCAGTCGCTGTCAACACCGATTACGTAGGTGCCCTTCTTGTCAAGGGTTGCCTGACCGGTTCCAACACCGACAGGACCTGCTACAGGAAGAACGATGTCAGCACCCTGAGCGAAGAAGCCCTCGGTTAGGGTCTTGCCCTTAGCCTGGTCGTTGAAGTCACCGGTTGCAGCCCACTTCGAGCTGTCGGTTCCGGTTGCGCCAAGAACGACAACCTTCTTGCCCTTAGCAGTGTTGTAAGCCTCAACACCCTGCTTGAAGCCATCCATGAAGATGGTTACTGATGGGAACAGCATTCCACCGTAGGTAGCGACCTTGCCGGTCTTTGAGGTTGCAGCGGCTAGGTAACCAGCTAGGTAAGCAGCTTCTGCGGTGTCGTACTGGATTGGCTTTACGTTAGGCAATGACAGTGGTGAGTAGTCGTCGTTGCTCAACGCTGAGTCGATAAGTGCGAAGTTCACGTCTGGGTTTGCCTTAGCAGCGTCGCGAGTTGCGGTTGCAAGGTTGAAGCCAACGGTGACGATGAGGTTACAGCCTTCAGCGATCATTGAGTCGATGCCTGAGACGTAGTCAGTCTGGGTAGCTGCCTCTGGAGATTCAACCTTTGCCTCCTGCACGCCTAGCTCGGCTACTGCCTGCTGAAGACCTGCATATGCTTCCTGGTTGAATGATGCGTCGTTGAAGCCACCGGCGTCTGAAACCATACATGCCTTGTAGTCAACTGGGGTCGCGGTTGGGGCTGCCGGAGCGGCGGCGCAACCTGCTAGAGCGAGGCTTGCAACAGCTGCAAGTGCTAGGCCCTTAAGTGCGGTGGTGCGTGAAACAGTCTTCACTAGTTTTCCTCCCGAAAAACGGCTGTGACTTTCACAACCGTTGTGCATCATCAGCCTACGGGTGCAAAGTAAACAGAACCGCTCGGATTGCGGTTTAGAGCGAATTATTAACCGAAAAGTAACAATTGCAGAACTTTGGTACTTGACCTACTAAAGAACGTCTGAGTGGCCGGTGGCCTTAAGAGCATCAACCAAAGACTTCACACGCTGAGCGTGCTCCTTGGTGGTGACCAGAAGTGCGTCAGGGGTGTCGACAACGATGATGTCTTCAACACCAATCAGCGCAATCAGACGATCGGTGTCGCTGACCAGGATGCCGCTAGACGAATCAGCGAGGACCTTGGCGTTGCCAAGAACAGCGAGGTTGCCCTTTCGGCCCTGCGATTGCAGTTCGGCGATGGCAGCGAAGTCTCCGACGTCGTGCCAGCTGAAGTTTGCCGGAACAACGGCAACCAGCCCGGCCGCAGCGGCAGGTTCGGCAACCGAATAATCGATTGCAACCTTCTTGAGCTTTGGCCAAATGCGCTCGATGGCGCTCTTGCGGTCATCGGTATCCCAAACCGAAGCCAGCTCCATAACTGATTTGTGCAGCTCAGGCTCTGATTTTGCGAGTTCATTCAGAAGCACGGATGCCTGTGCGATGAACATACCGGCGTTCCA
>WLGA01000073.1 GCA_009703445.1 Actinomycetota bacterium
ATTGCCAGCGACGCGATTACCGCGGCCACGGTCACCTGGATGCGGTAGTCAACCCACGGGCCGGTAACGGCGAGGAGGGGCAGCAAAGATCCTCCAGCGAAAGCAACGAAGGAAGATATTGCCGCTTGGCCTGGGCTGGCGTGCTGTTCAGAATCAATACCGAGCTCAGCCTCAGCATGGGCCTTGAGGGCATCCTTGGCAGTTAGTTCGGCGGCAACCTGTTCGGCAAGTTCATTTGAAAGGCCTTTTTGCTCGTAAAACCAGGCAAGCTCGCGCAGTTCCAACTCAGGGTTCTCAGCTAGCTCAATGCGCTCTTTGTTCAGAGCTGCCTTTTCACTGTCCTTTTGCGCGGATACAGACGTGTACTCGCCGCCTGCCATAGAGATAGAACCGGCAACCAAGCCGGCGATGCCAGCGATAAGGATTGCATTTGAGTCTGTCGTGGCTCCAGCGACGCCCATGACTAGACCTGCGGTTGAAACGATTCCATCGTTTGCACCGAGAACTCCGGCGCGTAACCAGTTCAGCTTCGCAGCCATTGTCTGGCGTTGGAACTCCTGGCTTGCTAGAAGTGCCTCGTCGAGTGCTAATGGGGTGGATTGTTTCTTCACGCTTCCATCAAACACAACGAAACCGCGATTGGCTAGCAAGGCACGCCTAACTTGAATCGTTAGGATTGGAGAGTTCAGCAAGCTATTGGAGTGCATGTGTCAGTCATCAAGGTAACCGTAGACGGAGCGTCTCGAGAACTCGAGAGCGGGTCAGACGGTTTCGGTCTATTCACCGACAAGACGATTGTTGCGCAACGCGTAAATGGTGAGCTCAGAGACCTGGCTCACAAACTTCAGGACGGCGATGTCACCGAAGGTGTTGCTATTTCATCTCCTGACGGACTAAACATTCTTCGCCACTCGGCTGCGCACGTCCTAGCTCAAGCAGTTCAGAGCATCAACCCAGAAGCGAAACTAGGAATCGGACCTCCGATCACCGACGGCTTTTACTACGACTTTGATGTCGAGACCCCATTTGCACCGGAGGACCTGAAGGCCCTGGAGAAGGCAATGGACCGCATTATTCGTCAGGGTCAACGCTTCATCCGCCGCGTCACCAACGATGGCGATGCAACCGTTGAACTCTCAAACGAGCCTTACAAAATCGAACTAATCGGCCTAAAGGGCAGCGATGCGGTTGGAGAAGGTTCTGCGGAGGTCGGCGCAGGCGAGCTAACGATTTACGACAATGTTGACCCTCAAACCGGAAACGTCGTCTGGAAAGACCTTTGCCGCGGGCCACACCTTCCAAACACCCGGATGATTGGAAATGGCTACGCGCTGACTCGTTCAGCAGCCGCATACTGGCGCGGCAACGAAAACAACAAGCAGCTTCAGCGAATCTACGGAACCGCTTGGCCTACCAAGGATGAGCTTCGCGCACATCAAGAGCGCCTAGAAGAAGCCGCTCGTCGCGACCACCGCCGTCTTGGAGCCGAGCTAGACCTGTTCTCTTTCCCAGAGGAAATTGGTTCCGGTCTAGCGGTCTTCCACCCAAAGGGTGGCATCATGCGCCGCGTCATGGAGGATTACAGCCGTAAGCGTCACGAAGAATCTGGCTACGAATTCGTCTATTCACCACACATCACCAAGTCGAACTTGTTTGAGCAGTCGGGCCACCTAGCCTGGTACGCCGACGGTATGTTTCCTCCAATGGTCATGGATGAAGAAGTTGATGAGAACGGCGTTGTCCGCAAACAGGGGCAGAACTATTACCTAAAGCCGATGAACTGCCCGTTCCACATCTTGATCTTTAAGTCACAGGCTCGCAGCTACCGCGACTTACCGCTTCGCATGTTCGAGTTCGGCTCGGTCTATCGCTATGAGAAGTCGGGCGTGCTTCACGGCCTCACCCGCGTGCGAGGAATGACTCAGGATGATGCTCACCTATTCGTCACGCCAGACAACATGGAAGAAGAGCTAACCAAGGTTCTCGGCTTCGTTCTAGGGCTACTGCGCGATTACGGGCTCGATGATTTCTACCTCGAACTATCTACCAAGGAAGAGGGCAACCCGAAGTTTGTGGGAGACCCAGCAATCTGGGAGACCGCGACTGCGACGTTGCAAAAGGTCGCTACCGCATCAGGTCTCGAGCTCGTGCCAGATCCGGGTGGCGCTGCCTTCTATGGCCCAAAGATTTCGGTGCAGGCGCGCGATGCGATTGGTCGTACCTGGCAAATGTCGACAATTCAGCTCGACTTCAATCTTCCGGAGCGATTCGACTTGGAATACACCGCACCAGATGGAACCAAACAGCGCCCGGTAATGATTCACCGCGCTCTTTTCGGTTCAATCGAGCGGTTCTTCGGAGTTCTAACCGAACACTATGCCGGCCACTTCCCACCATGGCTCGCACCGGTTCAAGTTGTTGGTGTGCCAATTGCAGAGGCGTTCTCGCCATACCTGCACTCGATTGCTGACCGTTTGAAAGCCGCTGGAGTTCGCGTGACCATCGACGATTCCGACGACCGCATGCAGAAGAAGATCCGCAACCACACTATGGCTAAGGTTCCATTCATTCTGCTTGCCGGTGGTGAAGATGAGGCCGCTGGTGCCGTCAGCTTCCGCTTCCGCGACGGCCACCAGGAAAATGGCATCCCTGTCGATGATGCAGTGGCTCGAATCTTGAAGGCGATCGAAGACAAGGTTCAGGTATAAACGTGACCGAACCGCGGATGGAGTTCTCTAGTGAGCTGCCAGGAGTTCCAAACTCCTTTCAGCACCTGTGGACACCACACCGCATGGTTTACATTCAGCATGGGCAGCAACCGCCGGATGATGAGTGCCCGTTCTGCCTGGCAACGGCTAAGCCCGACGAAGAAACCTTGATCGTTCATCGGGGTGTCCACGCCTACGCTCTGCTGAATTTGTTTCCTTATAACTCAGGACACATGCTTGTCTGCCCTTATCGCCACATTGCTACATATGATCAGGCGACACCAGAAGAGGTTGCTGAGATCGGCTCAATCACTCAGCAAGCGATGCGCGTACTCAAGCATGTCTCTCGGGCACAGGGCTTCAACCTGGGCATGAATCAGGGTGAATTAGCCGGTGCTGGCATCGCGGGTCATCTACATCAACACATCGTCCCGCGCTGGCTTCACGACGCCAATTTTTTCCCAATCATTGCTGAAACTAAGGCACTTCCGAGGCTCCTTGGCGAAGTTCGTAACGATATCGCGAACGCTTGGAACAGCGTTTAGACTTATTGCATGACCAACTCATCTATCCCAACTTCAACCACCGGAACTCCTCTAGTTAAGCGCGGCTTGGCAGAGATGATGAAGGGTGGCGTCATCATGGATGTCGTCAACGTCGAACAGGCAAAAATTGCCGAAGATGCCGGTGCAGTTGCAGTTATGGCTCTAGAGCGCGTTCCAGCCGACATCCGTGCAGAGGGTGGCGTTTCGCGAATGAGCGACCCAGACATGATCGACCAGATCATCGCCGCTGTTTCGATTCCTGTGATGGCCAAGGCCCGAATCGGTCACTTCGTCGAGGCACAGATTCTTGAGTCCCTTGGCGTGGACTACATCGACGAGTCAGAAGTTTTGAGCCCAGCAGACTACGTTCACCACATCAACAAGTGGAACTTCAAGGTTCCATTCGTATGTGGCGCGACCAACCTGGGTGAGGCGCTACGCCGAATCACCGAAGGCGCAGCGATGATTCGTTCAAAGGGCGAGGCTGGCACCGGTGACGTTTCAGAAGCAATGAAGCACATCCGCACCATTTCAGGCCAGATCCGCGACCTTTCGGCCAAGACCGAGGATGAGCTATTCGTTGCAGCAAAGGAGCTTCAGGCTCCTTTCGAGTTGGTTCGCGAAATCGCAACCACCGGAAAACTTCCTGTCACCCTGTTCGTAGCCGGCGGAGTTGCAACTCCAGCTGACGCAGCATTGATGATGCAGTTGGGTGCTGACGGTGTCTTCGTTGGCTCTGGAATCTTCAAGTCGGGCGACCCGGTTGCACGCGCCAAGGCAATCGTCAAGGCGACCACTTTCTACAACGACCCAGCAGTTCTGGCTGAGGTTAGCCGCGGTTTGGGCGAGGCAATGGTCGGAATCAACGTAGCCGACCTCCCAGCTCCTCACCGTCTAGCCGAGCGCGGCTGGTAATTTGCCAGCCCCTATTGGCGTCCTAGCACTACAGGGCGACTTTAGAGAGCACCGGCAAACCCTGGCCGCAATAGACGTGGCAAGCGTTGAAGTTAGAACGCTTGCTGACCTGGCGAAGTGTTCAGGCTTGATCATCCCAGGCGGAGAATCAACCGTGATGCAAAAACTTGCGGTTGCCTACGACCTATTCCAGCCAATCAAAGACGCTCTAAAAAGTGGTCTTCCGGCGTTCGGAACCTGCGCCGGGCTAATCATGCTCGCCGACGAAATCGTCGATGGAATTCCCGGTCAGACTGGCTTCGGCGGCTTGGATGTGAGTGTTCGACGCAATGCATTTGGCAATCAACTCGATTCGTTCGAGGTTGACCTCGACTTTCATGGAGTATCCGGGCCTGCTGTGCACGCTGCCTTCATTCGCGCTCCGATTGTTGAACGCGTGGGGGAGAACGTCGAGGTTCTATCAAGCCTTGCCGACGGTCGAATAGTCGGAGTTCGCCAGGGAAACTTAATGGGCATTTCCTTTCACCCCGAGGTAACTGGCGAAACCAGAATTCACGAGCTTTTTGTGTCGATGGTTCGGGCCTAGGCTCGTTTAGACTTATTCGAATCCAAGATTCTTAAGTAGGAGCAGTATGTCTGGCCACTCCAAATGGGCAACCACCAAACACAAGAAGGCTGTACTCGACGGTCGTCGCGCAAAGCTATTCGCAAAGCTAATCAAGAACATCGAAGTAGCTTCGCGTCTTGGTGGGCCTGACCTAGACGGAAACCCTACGCTTTACGATGCCGTCCAAAAGGGCCGCAAGAGTTCGCTACCTAAAGACAACATCGAACGCGCTATCAAGCGTGGTTCGAGCGTAGGTGCCGACGCAGTCGAGTATTCAACCATCATGTATGAAGGTTATGGCCCGAATGGCGTTGCAATCCTCATCGAGTGTTTGACCGACAACAAGAACCGCGCAGCAGCCGAGGTTCGTCTCGCGGTTTCTCGCAACGGCGGAACCATGGCTGACCCAGGCAGCGTTTCATACCAGTTCGCTCGCAAGGGCGTCATCCTTGTAGCAAAGACCGAAGGAACCGACGAGGATCGCATCCTGGAGGCAGTTCTAGAAGTTGGAATCGACGACCTCGAAGATCGCGGCGAGCAGTTTGTTATCACCACAGACCCAAGCGCTATGGTTGCGGTCCGAACCGCTCTGCAGGATGCCGGCATCGACTACGAAAGCGCCGACGTTGAGTTTGTTTCATCGATGCTCGTTCAAACCGATGCTGACACAGCACGCAAGGTCATCAAGCTAATTGACGCCCTTGAAGACTCGGATGACGTCCAGAACGTTTATTCGAACTTTGACATG
>WLGA01000074.1 GCA_009703445.1 Actinomycetota bacterium
ACCGCAATGCGTCATGCCGACCGCGGCCTCGAAATCGCCGAACTAGCCGTGCGTCACCGCAACAACGGAGTCGTCGGATTCGACATCGCCGGCGCAGAAAAGGGCTTCCTACCAAGCCGCCACAAGATCGCTTTTGACTACCTAGCTTCTGAGCTATTCCCGGTCACCGTTCATGCTGGCGAGGCCGATGGCGTCGAGAGCATCAAGGATGCAATCGTCTCGGGTCGTGCACTGCGTCTGGGCCACGGTGTGCGTATCATCGAGGACATTCTTCTTTCACGCAGCGAAGGCGACGCAGACTTCGTCGAGCTCGGTGACGTGGCGCGCTGGGTCTATGACCGCGGCATCGTCCTAGAAACCTCACCATCGTCGAACCTTCAGACCGGCGCGATCTCACTGCTCGGTGAGACCATGGCAGATCACCCGTTTGACATCCTCTACGACCTTGGTTTCAAGGTCACCGTCAACACCGACAACCGTCTGATGTCTGGAACCACCCTGACTCGCGAACTAGAACTTCTAGTCGAGACCTTCGACTATGGGCTTGCCGACCTCGAGGTATTCCAGCTCAACGCGGCAGAGGGAGCCTTCCAAGACCTTGAGCAGCGCGAAGAGCTCATGGACATGATCTCGGATGGCTTCGCCGAAGCAGTTGAGTAACTACCCGGCTTTAGCCAAGGCCTTCGCCGACAACTCGATTCGCGTCGGCGCCATTGCCCTCGACCGCGAACATGCAATCGAAATGGCGGGGGAGTTGTTGGTGGCTAGCGGCCGCTCAACCCCCGAATACACCCAGTCGATGCTCGATGCAGTGGCCGAAAATGGGCCATACATCGTCATCGCGCCGGGCATCGCGCTGGCCCACGGTCGCCCTTCCGAGGCGGTTTTGGAAATCGGCCTCAGTTTGGTTACTTTGGCTGAACCGGTGGTGTTTGGCAGCGAGGCAAATGACCCGGTTCGTTTGGTTCTTGGGCTCTGCGCGACCGATCACAACTCACACATCGACATCATGGCCGAACTGGCGACGGTTCTCGGCGACGCGGAGTCTGTGAACACTGTGTTAAATGCGGTCGATAGCGACCAGATTCGCTTGCTCTTCTAATTCGGTGGGTGAGAATAGAACCATGAAGATTATTGCCGTGTGTGGGATGGGCATCGGCACGTCTGTTTTGCTTAAGATGAATGCCGAAAAGGTGCTGCGTCAATTGGGGATTGATGCAACCGTTGATGCGACCAGCGTTGCTATCGCTCGCGAATCGCGCGATGCCCAGATTATTCTGACCACCCCAGATCTTGTAGATCAACTGCAGGGTTTGCCTTCTGAGATTGTGCCGATTGAGCACTTCTTCGACCTCGAAGAAATCACTGCAAAATTGTCAGCATCGCTGCTCTAAGCGCAGCCAACTTTTCCTTCGCTTCGGCCTGGTTCGATCCAATCGCCTGTAAATAGCATTTGAGCTTTGGCTCGGTTCCCGAAGGCCGAACAATCACGCGGCGACCATCTTCCAGGTCAAAACGCACTCCGTCGGTCGGGGCCAGCCCGTTGCCGCCCAGAGCTAGATCTCTAAACGCCGCCTGAGTGCCATCAATCACGGATGGGGTTTCCTCGCGCAACTGATTCATGAGGTTCGCGATTATCGACAGGTCGGTGACTCGAATCGAAATCTGACCGGTTGCATAGTGCCCAAACAGTGCGCCAAGGTCATCCAAGCGGTCTGCAATGGTCTTGCCTTGCGACGCCAAGCGGTTGGCTAGGTCGGCGATGATGAGGGCCGCCGAGATCCCGTCCTTGTCGGGGGTGTGTTCGGCATCAACGCAGTAGCCCAGCGCTTCCTCGAAACCAAAAATCAGGTCTGGCACCTTCGAAATCCACTTGAAGCCGGTCAGGGTTTCGCGGAATCCGAACCCGTAGTGCTCGGCGACCTTGCTTAGCGCCGAACTCGACACAATTGAGCAGGCTAAGTTGCCCTTGCGACGGTCGGCAACGGCCCGGCGGGCCATTTCGTCGCCCAAGAGCAGGCCAACTTCATCGCCGGTCAGCTGTCTGAAGCCGGTTGGTGAGGATGAATCTTTGATGGCCAGAGCCAGGCGGTCGGCATCCGGGTCATTTGCCAGGATGAGGTCTGCGTGACGCTCGCGACCCACTTCGAGTGCTAAGTCCATGGCCCCGGGTTCCTCTGGGTTTGGGAATGCCACGGTTGGGAAGTTTCCGTCTGGCAGCAGCTGTGCAGTCACCGTCTCAGGCTTGGCCAATCCGACCGAGGCAAAAAGTGCATCAACGATGCTCCAGCCAACACCGTGCATGGCCGTGTAGGCGATGCGAACCTTGTCGCCTTCGATGACCTCGCCGGTCAAGGATGCGGTCTCGGCGACGTATGCCTGGCGAAGTTCATCGCCGACCATTTCAAACTTGTCGCTCTTATTGATTTCGTTGAAAGTCTTGCTCTTCGCAACCTCGGCAATGTGGCCAGCAATGATTTGGTCGGTCGGCGAGATGATCTGTGACCCGCCGTTGCTGCCACCCAGGTAAACCTTGTAGCCGTTGTCTCGGGGTGGGTTGTGTGATGCGGTGACCATGATGGCCGCCGAAGTGTTGAGGTGCTTACCGGCGAAAGCCAGAACCGGTGTCGGCACCACGCCATCAAACAGATAGGCACGGATGCCGGCTCCGGCCAAAATCTGTGCCGAGTCTCGCGCGAAAACTGCGCTGTTGATGCGCCCGTCGAAACCGATGACCACGCTTGGCGGTTCTACATCCGAGTTGAATTCTGGCTGGGTGAGCAGAAACTTCGCGATTCCGGCGGCCGCCTGGGCCACCAAGACTCGGTTCATTCGGTTGGAACCAGCGCCAAGCTCGCCACGCAATCCAGCGGTGCCAAACTCAAGGCGGCCATCAAAGCGCGAACTGAGCGCTGCAACATCGCGTTTGTCGATTAGTTCTTCGAGCTCCGCGCGCGTCTCAAGGTCTGGGTCTTGATCGGCCCAGGCGCTGGCTGCCGCAATCAGATCGGCGAGGTTGTTGCTCATAGCTTTGAAACGATCTCCGCCAATAGGCCGCTGATGCGCACTTCGGCATCCTTGCCGGCTTGGATAACTTCTTCGTGGCTCAGCGGCGTCTTCTGAATTCCAGCAGCGAGGTTGGTAATCAGTGAAAGACCGAGAATTTCCATGCCGGCCTCGCGGGCGGCGATGGCCTCGAGTGCGGTTGACATGCCCACGATGTGACCACCGATGTGCTTTGCCATCTGAACTTCGGCCGGGGTCTCATAGTGCGGGCCGCGGAACTGGCAGTAGACACCTTCGTCTAGGGAAGCGTCGACTGTGCGGGCGATGGCGCGCAGTCGGCTTGAGTACAGGTCAGTTAGGTCAACGAACTTAGCGCCCTCGAGTGGGCTGTCGGCGGTGAGGTTGATGTGGTCGCTGATTAGCACCGGGGTGCCAGGCTTCCAGGTTTCCTTGATGCCACCGGCACCGTTGGTGAGAATCATGATTTTTGCACCCGTCGCAGCCGCGGTGCGAACTCCGTGGGCGACCTGGCGAACGCCGTGACCCTCGTAATAGTGGCTTCGAGCCCCGAGGATCAACGCATACTTGCCACTTGGCAACTTGACTGAACGGATGGTGGCCACGTGACCGTGCACGGCGGGAGGCAGGAATCCAGGAATTTGCGTGGCATCGATTGTGGCCACGGTTTCACCGATGAGGTCTGCTGCCTTGGCCCATCCAGAGCCTAGAGTTAGCGCAATATCGTGATTTTGGATGCCGCTAAGTTCGGCTATTTTTGCTGCGGCTTCGCTGGCTAGGTCAAACGGATTTGTCATGGTTCGAGTCTACGACTGGCAGAATAAAAGGGTGAGCACAGACAAGACTAAGAAGCACCACATTGTTATCATCGGCGGCGGCCCTGGCGGATACGAGGCAGCACTTGCCGGAATCCAGCTCGGCGCAGACGTAACCCTGATCGAAAGAAATGGAATCGGTGGCGCTGCGGTGCTTACCGACGTGGTGCCATCCAAGACTTTGATTGCAACGGCCGAGGCCGCACAGCGCGTAGCTCACGCAACCACACTCGGTGTGAAATTCTCATTTGCCGGTCAGTCGGTCAAGCCGAAGATCGAAATCGATTTGGCCCAGGTCAACCGACGTTTGCTTGACCTAGCTGAAGAGTCATCTTCAGACATGCTCGAGACCCTGATCAAGGAGGGCGTTCGCGTCATCCATGGTTCGGGCAAGCTTGACGGCAACCACCACGTGATTGCCACTCCAGCCGATGGCGGCAAGCCAGAGCGCATGGAGGCCAAGACCATCATCATCGCCGTTGGTGCACACCCTCGACAGCTTCCAGACGCAAAGCCGGATGGCGACCGCATCCTCACCTGGACCCAGCTTTATAACTTGGATGAACTGCCAGAGCACATGATTGTCGTCGGTTCCGGTGTCACCGGTGCCGAGTTCGCTTCGGCCTATCGTGGCCTCGGCAGCGAGGTTTCACTGATTTCCAGCCGTGACAAGGTGTTGCCTGGCAACGACCAGGATGCCGCCGATCTAATCGAGCGCGTTTTCCGCGGCAACGGCATCAACATTCACTCGAACACCCGCGCCGACAAGGTGGTCAACACCGGTTCTGGCGTCGAGGTAACTCTTGCCGACGGAACCGTGATCAAGGGCTCGCACTGTCTGATGGCGGTTGGCGCCATCCCGAACACCGAAGGCCTAGGCCTTGAAGAGGCAGGCGTCATTTTGACCGAGTCTGGCCACGTGCAGGTTAACAAGGTTGCTCGAACTTCTCGCGCCAACGTTTACGCTGTCGGCGACTGCACCACCTTCTTGCCTCTCGCCTCGGTTAGCGCCATGCAGGGCCGCACCGCCGTCTTCCACACCATGGGTGACGTTGCAGTGCCAACCGAACTTCGCAACGTTGCCTCGAACGTCTTCACCTCCCCTGAGATCGCATCAGTCGGTTGGATGGAGAAAGACATCAAGGATGGCAAGGTCAACGGCTTCGTCGAAATGATTGACCTAACCACCAACCCTCGCGCCAAGATGCAGGGCCTCACCGAGGGTTTCATCAAGTTGATCTGTTCTACCGGTGGTACCGTCATCGGTGGTGTGGTTGCTGCGCCTCGCGCGTCAGACCTGATCTATTCGATCGCCATCGCAATCGAAAACCGATTGACCGTGGATGAATTGGCCGGCACCTTCACCGTCTACCCATCGCTTTCGGGTTCAATCAGCGATGCAGCTCGTGCACTGCACAGTCCGCTTAACTAATCTTTAGCGTTCAGGCAAAGAAAATGGCCTCCCTGCTGGGAGGCCATTTCGCATAAATAGGGGAGTCTTACTCCAGTTCGAGCAACACGGTTCCGGCAGGAACGGTTTCGCCAACCACAGCGGAGATTGACTTGATGGTTCCGGCCTTGTGAGCATTCATCGGCTGTTCCATCTTCATGGCTTCGAGCACGATTACTAGATCA